>DBPU01000029.1:34219-38362 GCA_002305615.1 Verrucomicrobia bacterium UBA1412
TGGGAGCTAATTTTTTCGCCTCATTTGCAGGGGCATTTATGTATTTTGCCACGCTGACCGAGGTACCTATTTTGCAAGGTCTGATCGGAAGCGGCATGGGCAAAGGGCCTGCGCTGGCATTGCTTTTGGCCGGGCCTGCATTGAGTTTGCCGAATATGTTGGTTATTCGCAGTGTCCTCGGAACCCGGAAAACAATCGTGTTTGTCAGTCTGGTTATCGCGATGGCTACTTTGAGCGGAGTCATTTTCGGAACATTTTTCGGATAGAAAAGAGAAAAGTAAAACATTATGAAAATACAAATTCTGGGCACCGGATGCCCCAAGTGTAAGAAGCTGGCTGAAGTGGCGGATGCCGCAGCCAAAGAAAGCGGGCTGGATTATGAGCTCGAAAAGGTCACAGACATCAATCAGATTATGGCTTTCGGGGTGATGATGACTCCGGCCCTGGCGGTGGATGGAACCGTAAAAGTGGTTGGCAAGGTCCCCTCGATTGAGGAGATTAAAAGAATTCTAAAACAGTAAAACAACAATGAGTACCAATTATAAATGTAAATGCGAATGTAGTTCAGCGCCGAAATTGATATTTTCCTGTTCGGGTGCTGCCGATGTGGGTGCGGTGGCTGATCAAGCTGCTCGTAAATTGACTCGCGATGGGGTTGGTGTCATGTTCTGCCTAGCCGGAGTTGGTGGCCGAGTCAGCGGAATAATGAAGACAACCGAAGCAGCTCAGGCAATCCTTGCCATTGATGGGTGCCCGCTCAACTGTACAAAGAAATGTTTAGAGGAAGCTGGTTTTGTAGATTTTAAACACCTTCAGCTGGCTGATATCGGCATGAACAAAGGTGAAACCGCTGTGAATGAAGAGAATATCGCAAAAGCAGCCGAACAAGGGGGAGCAATGCTGCAGGAGGTGCGCATATGAAAAAGGTTTTGAAAGGGAGTCTGTTTCTGATCATGATCCTTTGCCTGTTTGCGTTGAGCGCCTGTGACAAGAGCGATGACGTAGAAAAGCCAGTACCGGAGGCCAAATCTGATGCTGTTCAGAAACTACCGAAACTACTCGATCTTGGTGCACACGAGTGCATTCCCTGCAAAATGATGGCTCCTATTCTGGAGGGCTTGACCAAGGAATACGAAGGTGTTTTTGACGTTGAATTCATTGATGTCTGGCAACCGGAAAACAAGGAAAAGGCTAGAGCCCATGGGATTCGATCCATTCCCACTCAAATCTTCTTTGACGCAAGCGGGAAGGAGTTGTGGAGGCACGAGGGTTTCATTTCCAGGGAAGATATTTTGAAGGCGTGGAAAGAGCTTGGTTTCACGTTTAAAACAGCACAGCAGGAGAACGACGCATCAACATCGGCTGCCGCGGAAAGCGAGTAAATCAGCATGGTGCAGGTTAAAAAAATTCTGACGAATTGCCTGTTGGCCTTTGTCTTTGTGAGTATCGGATTTGCACTTGGCAAACACTCCATAAAGACAGAGAGGCCACCAGACAGCTTGTCGAACGAAAGTGGTCGCCAAGTAGCAGTGTACTACCTTCACTCCACATTCCGCTGCGTAACCTGCAATACCATTGAGAAAATGACGCGAGAATTGCTGGATAAAGCCTACAGAAATGAACTGGCTGAGGGTAAAATTCAGTGGATCGAGGATGATTTCCAGGAAAACGAAGCATTGGCCAAGCAATTCGAGGTTGTTGCCAGCTGTGTTGTGGTTGCAGAGTTGGAAGATGGAGCCGTGCTTAATTACAAGCGGCTAGACGAGGTCTGGACTAAGATGATGGATACGGAAGCCTTTGACCGATATATCAGCGAAGCCATAACTGAATATCTGAAAAAGATTGGAGGCGAGTCATGATTTGGACACTCTTGATTTTCGCCCTGTGGCTTGGCATTCTGACCGCGATCAGTCCATGCCCTCTGGCAACCAACATTGCGGCCATCTCGTTCATAGGACAAAAAGCCGGACAGAAGAATTATGTCATAGGTTCAGGGCTTCTCTATTCCGCTGGACGAACTATAGCTTATGTGCTTCTGGGAGTCTTCATCACGGCCGGGATACTCGGCAGTGCAGAGGTTTCGCGCTTTCTACAGAAATATATGAATGAGGCACTTGGTCCGATTATGATTCTACTGGGGCTCGTGCTCTTCGGATGGATCGGTTCCGGGGCCTCTATTCATATAAGCACAGAAAAGCTTCAGGAGAAGGCGAAAAAAAATGGGTTGCTCTGGGCTGTGCCGATCGGCTTTCTGTTCGCCCTCGCCCTTTGTCCGGTATCGGCGGGACTGTTCTTCGGCGGACTCATTCCGCTGGCGCTTAAGCATCAATCGCCCATCATATTGCCGGTGGTTTATGGCATTGGAACATCCTTGCCTGTGATCGTATTCGCCTTTCTGATGGCATTTGGCTCAGCTTATGTCGGGAAAGCATTCAATGGCCTGACGCAGATTGAAATTTGGATCAGACGTCTGGGGGGTGGAGCATTCATTTTTGTGGGGATCTATTACTGTCTGAGATACATATACGGATTTTTGATTTAATTATGATAAAGGAACTTGCGCCTTATTTTACAACCATTCCCGGAGGTCTAATAAACCACGTAAATGAATGAGAGGACGAAATGGATAAGCTGATTGGACTAAGTTACGGTCCGGCTGTTGTTCGGGTATAGCGCCCAGCAGAAACAGCGTGGCGATAAATTTTATTTGAAAAATAAACTGAACAAATTAAGAGGATAAAATATGAGCGAAAAACTGAAAGTACTGTTCCTGTGCACCGGAAACTCATGCCGCAGCCAGATGGCTGAGGGTTGGGCCCGTCATCTGAAAGGGGACGTGATCGAGGCGTATTCGGCCGGAATCGAAACACACGGCCTTAACCCCAATGCCGTAGAAGTGATGGCTGAGGCCGGAGTGGATATCTCCGGTCACAGGTCGCAACACATCGAGGAATTCAGGAACGTCAAACTCGACGTGGTAGTCACGGTCTGCGGTCACGCGCACGAGACTTGTCCGTTTTTCCCGGGAAACTGCAGGGTCATCCATGTGGGATTCGACGATCCGCCCAAAATGGCAAGAGAACTGGCAGGGCAGGGTGCATCCGAAGAAGAGCAGCTGGAGTGCTACCGGAAAGTGCGCGATGAAATCAGAGCCTTTGTCGAAACGTTGCCTGAATCATTGGATTTTAAAAGAAGGGAGTAGAGTAATGAGAAATAGAAAAAATGAAGATCATATCCGCCAGCAGGTTCGAAGCCGTTATTCTGATATTGTAAAGGGGAGCGGTTCCTGCTGTGGAAGCAGTTGCTGCAGTTCGACGCCTTTGGGCGACCCCAATTTTTCAAGTAAGCTTGGCTATACGGACGATCAATTATCCGTTGTTCCGGAAGGATCGAATATGGGGCTTGGGTGTGGTAATCCGCAGGCGATAGCGCAGATGAAGAGGGGAGAGGTTGTTCTTGATCTGGGCTCCGGGGGCGGTTTCGATTGTTTCCTTGCTGCGAAACAAGTCGGTGAGGAAGGAAGAGTGATCGGTGTCGACATGACGCCCGAAATGCTTGCAAAAGCGAGAGAAAACGCCCGTAAAGGAAACTACACGAATGTGGAGTTTCGTCTGGGCGAAATAGAGCACTTGCCTGTAGCTGATAACTCAGTGGATGTCATTATCTCCAACTGTGTTATCAATTTGTCACCGGCCAAGGGACAAGTTTTTCGCGAGTCATACCGGGTTTTAAAACCAAAGGGACGGCTTGCAATATCTGATGTGGTTGCGATAAATCGGCTTCCGGATGAGGTTTGCCAGAACAAGGATGCATTTTGCGGATGTGTGGCTGGGGCGGCTCAGGTAAGCGAAGTCGAACAGATGCTCCGGGACGCAGGTTTTTCCGAAGTCTCCATTGAGATCAAGGAGGAGAGCGCCCAGTTCATTCGTGATTGGTTCCCCGGGAGCGGCGTTGAAAATTACGTTCGTTCGGCGGTAATTACGGCTGTAAAGTAGGGAAACAGATATAACATGAAGAAGGACACTATATTCAGAATCAGTTTTTCCGAGGGAAACCTCACGTTATGATGGGGCGCATTGTGGATGGTGGCCGGAGAGCGTTCCAGATAGGGAGTAAGCGGGAATTATGATCGAAGTGAAAAAT
>DBPU01000042.1 GCA_002305615.1 Verrucomicrobia bacterium UBA1412
CTCAGGCTGGGGTGGTTCCTGCTTGCAGCCCTGAATCAGCAATGCTCCAAGGACGGCAGCATGAAAAAACAGGATTGCAAACATCGCAACAGCCAGATTTGACTTCTTTTTACCTGAGAGCTGCTGAAGACGAGAACCCTGCGATATCAACGTATTTTTGTTGTCTTGATCGTTCATAACATCATCTGTTTTTATTGTGGCCCATTTCGATTCGATAGTCAATTCTCTCTCGAGAATTTCAGCGAATCTATTGCAATTTAAATCTCTTTCTCTTTCTTAACCTTCTCAACATATTCGCGGAACAACTCACCCCTGTGGGCGTAGCTCTTAAACATGTCAAAACTTGAACAAGCCGGGGAGAGTAAAACTACTTCTCCTGCGACAGCATTTCGGGCGGCATAATAGACGGCTTCTTCCAGCGAATTGGCGAACATACAATGCACATGTTGCTCCCATTCCTTGCGAATCCGTTCTCGAGTCTCGCCTATCAGAATGGCTCCACGCACACGACACGAGAGTAAATCTTCCAATCCTCCGAAATCAAATCCTTTATCTTTTCCACCCGCAATTAACCACGTTTTTTTGCCCTCCGGGACCATCTTTAATGCTTGACGAGTCGCATCCACATTGGTCGCTTTGGAGTCGTTAATATACTTAACCCCCTTGACCACACCCACTAGTTGGCAACGGTGGTCGGAAGGCTCAAACTTCGACGCACTTTGGCATGCCTGATGAACTGAAACTCCGCTCAGCACTGTAGCCAAAAGCGCCGCCATCACGTTCTCCAGGTTGTGATCTCCCAGAAGTTTTAATTCTTTTATATCCAACCACTTCCCCACTGGAAGGCCGTGAGAGCCATTGTAAACAATCCAGCCATCCTGCACGTGCATATCTGCCTGGTTGGTCTCTGCACTGTAGGTGATCTGGCGTGATTTCAAATTAATCTTTTTCCCGCCACATTTCTCCATTTGCCTGAGAATTTGCTGGGCGGCACTCCACTGGATCACGCTCCAATCCTCAGCTCCTTGTCTGGAGAATATTTCCAGCTTGGTTAAGAAGTAATCTTCCATGGCTGGATATCGCTCCAGATGGTCCGGAGTGATATTGGTCAGCAAGGCTATTCTGGGGCGAAAATTTTTGATTCTCTCAAGCTGGAATGAACTAACTTCAAATAAATTTACAGGGAATCTCCGGTTCTCCAGTGCTAGGGAAGAAACCGGGTAGCCGATATTGCCCGAGGCACAAGTAGGAATTCCGTTTTCATTTAAAATAAGAGAACAGAGCTCTGTCGTGGTCGTTTTTCCATTGGTTCCGGTGACTCCTATCGTCGGAATTTCTTGCATAAAACTCCACCCATATTCCAGCTCTGAAAGGACTTCGCCGCCGGCTTGTGATGCGAACTTTCCCAGAATACTTTCCGGCGTTATTCCAGAACTGATTACAGTCAGGTCCACTCTCGTCTGAGGCAGGCTTTTCACGCCCAGCTCTACTGTGGCACCCAAAGCCCTTAACTGGGCTGCGCGCTCTTCCAAACACCCTGAGTTTGATTCATCCCAAACAAAAACCTCGGCCCCATGTTTTAAAGCCAGTTGGGCGACAGCCATTCCGCTGGAGCCTAATCCCAAAACCGCTATTTTTTTCTGTTTAGAAACCATTAGTTCACACTGTTACCTTAGCTTTAACGATGCCAGAGCCAAAACCGCAAAAATGACCCCTACGATATAGAGACGCGTCACCACCTGAGTCTCTGACCACCCCAAACGCTGAAGGTGATGGTGTAAAGGGGCTCTCAGGAAAATTCTTTTCCCTGTCCCAGTCCATATACGTGTCACCTTAAAGTAATACCGCTGTAAAGCCGAAGAACCAATTTCCATCACGAAGACACCACCGGCAATGAGAAGGATAAATGGCTGGTGGACCAGAACCGCCATAATCCCGAATGCTCCGCCGATCGCCAGTGAGCCGGTATCCCCCATAAAAACATGCGCAGGATGGCAGTTGAACCAAAGAAAACC
Source organism: Verrucomicrobia bacterium UBA1412 (assembly GCA_002305615.1). Lineage (GTDB taxonomy): Bacteria > Verrucomicrobiota > Verrucomicrobiia > Limisphaerales > UBA1412 > UBA1412. The sequence goes on from DBPU01000042.1 coordinate 2,016, forward strand.
CAGACAGGCTCCTCCGAGGGCCGCGCAAAAAACAGTCAGTTCACAAGCCCCGCGGACATAAGTTAAATTCAAGTAGGCGGAATAATCCACACGCCCTGTCAGGTAAGTAATTACTAGAAAAACCACGGTGCATATCAAGGTGCATCCAATCGCCAGGCCATCCATTCCATCCGTCAAATTGACCGCATTGCTGCTGCCGAACACCGCCAGAATAACGATAAAGGCTCCGACAATTGAAGAGACCACTCCGACAGACATAATCGGTTCTTTGTAAAATGGAACCATTACTTCTTCGATCAGAAATGAAACGCTGCCGTCCATATAAAGATAACTGACCAGGATCAACCCCAGAGCCAGCTGCACACCGATCTTAACCCACTCCGAAGAGCCCTCCCCAGCTCGCATTACTTTGCGATAATCGTCATAAAAGCCCAAACCAGCCAGAACAATCATGCTCAAAACCGTCAGAAGCAAGAGTTCATTCCAAACACCCCAAAACAGAGCGCTTACATCCATCACTCCCACAATCAAAATTCCGCCCATGCTGGGTACTCCATGCTTCTTTTTGAGAGCTTCCTTCACGGCTTCTTCTGCTTTTTTGGCACCACTATCCCCGGGAGTATTTTTTGCCCATTCAGGGGTATAAACTTCGGGAGCTATATCTTTAAGCCACTGAATCACACTTTTGCCCAAAAACATGCAAAGAGCAAACGCCGTCAGCGCCGCACCCATGGCTCGCACAGAAACATAAGAAAAGATACGGAGCCATGAGACAGATTCCTCCCATCCCTGCAATTTGGCGATATCCAGTATGTACTGTGAAAGTTGGTAAATCATACTACCGGACTCCACTTCTGCACCAATCGCTCGAATTTCTGAGAGCGGGAAGCTTTTAAAAGCACGCAATCTCCCTTTGATACATACTGATCCACCTCAGCAAACAACGCCTCCGGTGTGTCAAAAGCTTCTGAAAACTGATTCGCAGAAGCGTTTGCTCTAAAGACTTCGCACATCTCTCCTGCATACTCTCCGCAGAAAAGCGCACATGCTACCCCTGTTACCGCTGCTTTGAGCGCAACCTGCCGATGGGATTCATCGGCACTCCTGCCCAACTCTCCCATCGTGCCCAAAATAGCGACCGTTTTTTCACTCTCAATAATCCCCAGGGTTTTTAACGTTTCCAACGCGGCGCAAACCGAATCCAGGTTGGCATTGTAGCAATCAATGAGGAGAGTCAGACCTCCCACAACCTTCACTTCAGTCCGCATTTCTGGGGCGGGACACTCGCTCAAAGCCATGTAAATATCATCCTCCGGAACACCCATTTCTTCTCCAGCGCAAATTGCCAGAAGCGCGTTGGTGATATGATGTGCTCCCAAAGAACGTATTTGACATGTTTTGAAGCGAGTGTCCACTTGACCTGTGCCCACCTCCTTGGCTTTGGAAAAAACTTTAAAAACGGTTCCGCCCTGGCTGATCTCCTGCAGCTCTCCATAGAGCTCAGCTTTTTTGGAACTCTGACGGCTCACCGTCACACAGCGAACGCCTTCTCCGAGGCGTTTGACGATCTGCCCAACTCCATAACAATCCTCCGGAATGAAGAGTGCGCCACCCGAGGTCAAAGCTTCTGCAATGCACCCCTCTTCACTCAAAACACCGTCCAGGTCTGCGAAAAATTCTAAATGTTCATGGCCAATACTCGTCACCACTCCATAATCAGGTTCAATAATCTCGAGCAATGGTGCCAATTCCCCGGGGTGATTTGTCCCGGCTTCAATAACGGCGTACGAGTGCGAAGAGTCAATCTCCATCAGCGTTTGCGGGACCCCAATGTGGTTATTGAAACTTCGCCTGCTGGATAAGGTTTTCCCTTTTTTGGAAAGCACTGATGCAATCAGATCCTTGGTTGTTGTCTTGCCGTTAGAGCCGCAGACAGCGATGATTTTTATCTCTTTGAAATCATTTCGATACGCCGCAGCGATCCTCCCATAAGCCTCCACTGTATTATTGACCCATAATACAGAGCTCTTCTCAGGAAATGAAATTCCCTCAATCCGGCTCACGATAAAAACCCTGCACCCCGCCTTGCCAACGGCTTCAATAAAATCGTGCCCGTCAAAACGCTCTCCTTCGACGGCCAGGAACGCTCCTCCCGGAAGAGGATTGCGGCTATCTGTAAAAATGCCTTTTACAGGAATATCGCCGTTGCCGAGGTAAATCAAACCCTCGGCCGCCTCGCTCATGAATCTTAATGTTCTGGCTTCCACTGGCTCTAATCCATTCCGGTATGATAACCCAAATTAGCTAACGCGTTCATTGCATGAAGGCGATCGTCAAAAGGCACGACCAACCCATGAAATTCCTGATACGTTTCATGACCTTTTCCACATAGAAGGACCGTATCCCCTTCTCTTGCCATCTTGATAATTCTCTCAATCGCCAGGGCGCGGTCCAGCTCTATCTCGTATCCATCCTGCCGCCGAGTCAGATAACCGGACTCCACTTGTGCTGCAATATCCTTGGGCTCCTCTTTTCGAGGATTATCTGTTGTAATCAGGGTATAATCCGCCAAGTCTGCAGCTACAGCACCCATCTTCAACCTTTTACCCTTGTCGCGGCTACCACCACATCCGAAAAGCAATAACACACGCCCCTTTGTGATCTCCTTAAGCGTGCTCAGCACATTCTGCATTGCGTCATCCGTATGGGCATAATCCACCAAAACAGTGAATGGCTGTCCGGCATCCAGCCGTTCCAAACGGCCGGCAATCGATGCGGCTTTACTCAAAGCCGAAGCGATGATATCCGGGCTCACCCCAAAAGATAATCCAACTCCTATGGCCGCCAAGTTGTTTGAAATGTTGTATCGCCCGATCAGGGGTGTCTCCAACATGAAATCTCCCTGGGGACTTGTGATTTTCATCTTGGTTTTATGGGCAGATAACCCTATCTCCGTCGCCATGATGGCGGCATTCTCTTTCAACCCATAAGATAATAGATCGCATTTACCACTCAGTTCTTTAATAAGCTCACGGCCGAAGGGAGCATCAGCGTTGACCACCGCTTTGAAATCTTTCTTGCCCTTTATTCCCTCAGTAAATAAACGCTTCTTGCTTTCAAAGTAATTCTCCATCGTGCCGTGGTAATCCAGATGGTCCTGGGTAAGATTCGTGAAAACCCCAATATCAAAATCAATTCCATCGACACGATTCTGCTCCAAGGCATGGGAACTGACTTCCATAACGCAGCACTGCCCATTGGCTGCCACGATTTTTGAAAGCATGAAATGAAGATCCAGAGATTCCGGAGTGGTCCGCTGTGCCGGGATTACACGATCGCCAATCTCATAGCGTATTGTACCCAGAAGACCTGTATGGATATGAGCCTCTTCCAGAATATATTTGCATAGATAGGTGACTGTTGTTTTCCCGTTGGTTCCGGTGACCCCTACCATTTTCAGCTTCTTCGCCGGATAATCAAAAAATGCGCTGGCGATATAGGGTAAAACAGCACGCGTATTCGGAACAATAACCCTCGTCATCTTCCCACCGCTGGTGCCTTTTCTTTCACAAATCACCGCCACTGCACCGCGGTCTGCCACATCTGCAATAAAATTGTGCCCGTCACTTTCAACCCCACGAATAGCAACAAATAATTTTCCGGGCGTCACGCAGCGCGAGTCGTAGGCTATCCCCGTGACTTCCCGGTCCAGGGACCCCACTGTTTCCACCTTGCCTAAACCCGCTATTAATTGAGCTAGTTTCATCTTCTCACTGTCACTGTATTAGTTTCCAAATCTTTATCAGGGGGAATAGCCCAGTAAAGGGCAATTCCTTCCGCAATATTTTTGAACGCTGGTGCGGCAACGGTACCTCCATAATAGCCGCCAACCCTCTTGGGTTCATCGACTACGACGCTCATGACAATCACCGGGTCACTCGTAGGGAAGAAGCCCACAAAAGAGGCATAGTACTTGTCGGGATGGTATCCACCGCCGCCGGGTGCTGCTTTTTGTGCAGTTCCAGTTTTCCCGCCAACTGTGTGGTATTTCATGTCGGCACGCCAGGCAGTACCGGTATGTGTTTTAGTCTTTTGAGTAACCGTTCTAAGAGCATGAACAGCCTCTTTGGCCACTCTTTCGCTCATAACCCTTCTTACAGGCTGAGGTATCTGTTCATAGGCATAGCGTCCGAGATCATCTTCCAGGTGATCCAATATCTGTGGACGCATCAAAATACCTCCATTAGCTATAGCCCCCATGGCCATCGTAGACTGCAATTGGCTCACTGCTATTCCTTGCCCTATGGGGACGCGGCTGATGCTGAGTTTATCTTTATCGGGCAAAATGGCGTTATTCGTATGGGTCCTCTCTCCCGGCAACATAATCCCGGTTAAAGAGCGGTATCCGAAGTTGCGAATATATTCATTGAGCACTGAAGGCGAAAGCATCCAGCCCATCTTTGCAAAACCGACGTTGGAAGATTTGGCCAGCATCTCTTCCATTGTGAGAGTTCCATAATTGCCGCCACTGGATTCTTTTGGCCTCCGGCCCCATTCCCGATTCCAGGAGGAGCAATCTATCGGAGATTTCACGCCATAACGGCCTTCATTGAGAGCTGCGCAAAATGCAACGATCTTGAAAGTAGAACCCGGCTCTATCAAATCCATGATAATCCGGTTTCTCCAATTCTCCGGATCAGAGGCCGATGGTAAATTGGGATCGTAATCCGGAGCGATAGCATAGGCTAGAACACGCCCCGTTTTTACCTCGACCACCACACAAGAGGCCGATTTCGGAGAATGCCGTTCCATTACGCCCCTGAGCTCATCTTCGACAATTCCCTGTATGATTGAATCCAAGGTCAACACCGCAGTAAGGCCATCTCCGGCTTCAAAACTATGCCCGCGGCTGGAAAGGATTTCGCTTCCATCGCTCCGCACCACTTTGTCGCGCCAGCCGACTGTTCCGGTTAATTGATCATTAAACGCCCTCTCAACTCCTTCCAGCCCTCTCATGACTGTAATGGAGCCGCTTTTACCTTCGAGCTCTTTTTCACTGCTTTGCGTATAACCCAATAGATGAGCCATGAATCTGCCGTTCGGGTATTCACGTTTAAAGTCGCGTTCCGAGTAGACGACGATCTTCCTCAACGCTTCATAGTAAAGGGCTGTCTTCCTGTTGTATCCTTCCCGGTTTTCATCAATGGGAAACTCGCTGATCCGCCTCCTGACCTGCTCCCATTCTTCAACCGGTAATTCTTTTAAAAGCCGCTCATAACGATTCGTGATCACCTCGAGTCTTTTATTCAGGAGTGCATAAAGAGGTTTCCCCTGCCGGTCTGTCAACTGCAGGTTATTTTCATCCACCACCGCGATACCCATCACGTCAGAATTGGGAACGCCATTCGTATCCAGGGGTGAATAAATTGGAATTCCGGAAGCCGTTACCACCGGCATCCCGGCCGTATCCATAAGTAATACCCAGTTATCCCCGGATTGAGACCTGAAATAACGGCTCTTTTCGTTTAAATACCCTCTATCCAGATGCAATAAGGAAGAAACCAAATCCAAATACTCTCGGCGAGTAACTGGGTCCACACTTGCCAGAAGACCGGGGTCTAAAACAACGGTTCGTACGTCGCGCGTAACCGCCAGTTGATTGCCGTTGACATCTCGTATTTCACCTCGTCTGGGGGAAAAAAACTCAGTGCGATTCACGCGTCCTTCTGAAATGCCTTTGTATTTATCGTGACGATAGGCCTGTATATAAGTCAACCGGCCGGAAAGAATAAGAAAGCCGCCAATAAGGAAGCAGATCACTGCCCGCATCCACTGAATCTGATTGCTTCTCAACATGGCTTACCTTTCCTTTTCCAGAGCTTCTCCGGGAGTCGGAATTTCAACTTCCGGAAGTCTGACAATTTGAGTCACAATAACGGGACTGAGCTCCAGGCTCATATTCCCGGCTCGCTTCAAAATATTTTCAGGAGTTTTCAGCCGCCCCAGTTCTTTGGAGAGCACTGAATTGGTTTCCCGGATATTCCTCAGCTCAAATTCGCAAGCTCTGAGTTTCTCTCCCAAATCATGATTTTGCTGCTGCAGCCGCAAATGCACTACACCTAAAATCAAAATTAAAAGGACCAGCCCGATTGAACCCAGGACGAACTTGAAAGGCAAGAACTTCCATCCGGGTTGAGATCTGTTGGTTCTGGTATTCATCGCTTGTTGAGTTAAATTTTTTCATAGACCCTGAGCCGGGCGCTTCTGGCTCGAGGGTTTACTTTCACTTCTTCTTCAGCCGCCTCCACGGGCCTGCGAGTAATAATTTTTAAAATGGGAGCTCTTTCTTTACGAAGCTCCGGGATATCGACGTTCCCTTCAAAAACATAATCTCTTGCACAGGCTCTTCCAAATTCTTTTACGATCCGATCCTCACCGGAATGAAATGTAATGACCGCTAATCTTCCTCCGGACTTGATCAAAGGAGGCAGTTTTTCCAAAGCTTCCTGCAAATACTCAAACTCACGGTTTGTCTCTATCCTCAAAGCTTGGAATATTCGTGTTGCAGGATGAATCTTCTGACCTCTTCTGGGCATCTTTGCCTCAATAAAATCCGCTAATTGCCGAGTACTTACAAACCGCCTGAGCATCCGCTCTTCTACAATCGCTCTGGCTAACCTTCTGGATTCTCTCTCTCCGCCGTAGTAGTAAAAAATATCTGCCAGTTGCTCCGCTGAATATTCATTTATCACGGATTCAGCCTTTACGGGATCGCTCGAATCCATCCTCATATCCAAGGGGCCGTCACCTAAAAAACTGAAACCGCGTTGGGATTGATCCAACTGCATAGAGCTGCACCCCAGGTCCAACAAAACTCCATCGAATCGAACCCCGGGGAACAATATCTCTATCTGAGAATAATTACCATGCTGAAAATGACAACGCTCCTTGAACTCTTCATCCAACCGACGGGCGGTTCTCTCAAGTTCATCTCCATCTCGATCGCAGCCGTATAAGACTCCGGACGGAGAGCTCATTTGGAGAATGGCGGAGGCGTGTCCACCCCCACCGACCGTTCCGTCGCAGTAGACCCCATCGGCCTTCGGGCAAAGCAGTTGAAGCGTCTCCTTCAACAAAACTGGGCTGTGAGCACGTTGTTCCACTTTTCATGCGCGGCGTACTTTGTTAAACAAGGAGCGGAAAGAAGTATGTTCGGTTGTGGGCTCCTCACTCAGAAGTTTCTGAACTTTACGGCTGGAAATCAGCTTTCCACTTAAGCGGATTTCCACATCCTGATAGGTTAAATCACTCCGGAGAACCTGCACCCTCGAAAGGCGTTCCAGCCTTTTTTTCTCCCGTAAATCCCGTTGGTAGCTGATCGCACGCCAGGGATTCAGAACATAGTCCAACAATCGAACCAGTCCTGTCCGAGCCTCGGCTTGAGGCTTGCCGATCCTCACGGTAGCCCCGATCTGAGGTGCTGAACCGACCGCAGCCCGCACAGGCTCAGCAACCTGACTTGCCTGTGAGGCGGGTACAAGAAGCTGCATTGCAGCGGTCCTATTGGATCCATTTGCTGGATGCACCACTTCTTTTCGTAATTCTAGACTCTCCATTCCTTGCCCTTTCAACAGTTTTAAATCTGATTCTCTAGCTCTTGATCATCTTCCTTTTGGTTCTCGATTTCATCGGCATCAAACTTCTGTTTGCTCCAAATACTGAAACGATCCACCTCACCTCGAAGAACAACCGTCGTAGAATTTTGATCTGCGCCCGTCTTTTGTTCGATTCCGACCTTATCAGCCATCCACTTTGGAAGAGTGATTCGACCCGCGGAATCCATCGTCACCGGCTCAGAACGAGATCCCAGGAAACGACGCAAACGCTCCGCAGCCGGATCAAGCAACGGCAAGCCATCCACCTTTTGTGCATAAGCTTCGAATACTTCCGCCGGCATAGCGGTAATACATGCGCAGGAGTCGCCCCGAACTCGGGTCAGCGTCAGCATAAACTCAACCTCGATAGCCGCCATGCGGCGTCCCCCGTCCTGAATAACTGGGGGCCTCCACTTGGATGGCATCTGGACACGTCTCTTGGAATCTATCTCGAATGGATAGGTTGCATAAAAACGCATCGGTTTGGTCTGCTGATCACTCACGGCCTCAAAATCGGAGACCATTCTAACATCTCACCCCACTTTGTCAACACTTCGATAAACTTTTTCTACATTTTTCTACACTTAGCCACCCTTTTTTCTTAAAAATTCTTAAAACCTTTTTCAATACCTCTATTCACAAGTTATTCACAGAACCATGAAAATAACCTGATATTTCGAATATAACACACTTGTTACAAGGATATTATAATGATTAATATTGAAGCTTCAAAAGCCTCTGTATGGACCCTCTTTTCACAAATCATTCACAACGATTTTTTTCGCACTTTTCAGGTCTTTTTTTGCCCCAAAAAAGTAAAAAATTTTTACCCCACTTTTCACCACGCTTTGCTCCACTTTCTTCATGTTTTCTTGGGCGATGAGCACATTGTCTCCCGGAGAACTTTTTCAAGACACGAAAATGGCTTTTGGTGTATCTTATAGACACGTAAAGCATCCTTGATGTTTTTGAGGAAACGAAGATGAATCGAATCAATATAGCTCTCTGTTCGGCACTGGCGCTTTTAGTAGTTGTCGCGGTGGCACAGCATTTTCACGCACGACACACTGCGGATGCGTCCCTTCAGGCTCAAGAAGAACTTTTTAGTGAAGAACGAGCCAGATGGGAAGCAGAATTGGCACAAATGCGAGATCAACTGGCCTTGAGCTCTTCTTCCGATCCATCCGGATATCTTCAGGATGATCCCGAAGCACTCATTGAGATGCTTTACACACTGGATATCGAAAGCGAACGCAAAAAACTCCGCAAGGCCATTTATTGTTTCCAGGCCCTGACAGAATCAAAGAAAAGCCCCATAGCAAGCATTCGCGACTACTATACCAGCGGTCATAATGTTATTCTGGCCTCATCCGGCAAAATTCGCTCTGCCTCCATCAATATCAGTGAAGGGGTTCCCGTTCCTCCTTCTACGCGGCTGGGACTGGCGGATGTCCTGCGCGATATCGGCACCTCTGAGTCAATCGGTCTTTTGAGCCAAGTACTCCCGACTGCTCTCAGCGCATCAGAGGCAACCTATATTGCCAGGATACTTTTGAGCCTGGATCCGGAGCTTTTTCGAAACATTTCGATCACTACGGCCCGAAACATGTTGAACGACACTTCCCTGGCCCGGGATGATAAGCGGGAGCTCCTGAGCCTCCTCATTGAATTGCACGATACTGAAATGGCACAGGTTCTGGCCAATCAGCTGATGGCAGATGGCAAGATGGATCGCGATATCCTGGATTTTCTCCAAAAAACACTGGGTGAGGATGCCATGCCGCTAATCCACAGTATTTTTGGGAATCCTGAACTGACGATGGCCGACCGGGCAGACCTCATCCGGGTAGCCATGAACTATGTTGGCTCCAATGAACAGGCTACGGATATTTTTTCCAGATCCATACATTCCGAAGTGGTAGGCACACCTATTCGCGCTATGTTGGTCCTGGGTCTTACGGGAATGAACGAGAGAGGCGGTCCTCCTCCTGATCTTCCCCCGGACGTAGCTCAAAGCAGACTCACTCTCCTCAATTCCCTGGAACAGGAATACGGTCAAACACGAGGTATGGCGAGTGCGTTCAGCACTGCGAGGGAACAACTGGAATACTCCTTGAACCCCGGTGCCTATGCGGAGCGTCCCACCGTGGACCAGGCTAAGATAGCTCAGGATATCATGTTCAGCCTTTTTACGGGTAACGGAGGGGGCAAAGACGGAATGGGCGGACTCAGCGGCCTTATAGGAAACATGAGGAGACAGCCTTAATAAACTTAACCCTACACGAACCCTTAAGGGCAGATTGAGATGTCTGGGAAAGGGGAAAAAAAGTGCAGGCTTCTGCAAAGTGAAACGGCAGCCTGCACTTTTTGTTTAAATTTTCTCCGCAATAAGGCTCAGGCGCCGAACCTGTAAACTGACATCCAGAAGCCCGGGTACCTCCCACCCCATATTCATCCCCGTGAGATGCATGTCTTCCAAGCTTTTGGTTTTCTTCATAAACCCTTTTGCACGGGCAATGGAGTAAGCCTTGATCATTTCCGGGAGCAGATCGGCTTCCAAAGTAATCCATTTGCCGTCATGCGCGGAATCTGCACACAAATCCTCGTGCGCTAAGGTACAAATAAACATGCCTGAACCGGCAAAATCCAGCGCCTCATAACGCTCGGTCTTACGCTTCCGATTGTCATAAACCGGAATTCCAAACCAGATCATCTCTCCATAACCTTCAGATTGCTTATTTCGATCCTGAAGATAAAAGAAAGCCTGATACTGAGCGGCATGTTTTCCATCGTCAAAAAGTTCCGGCTTATGGAGAACCGAATGAAGGAGCTTGGCTTCCAGATGGAAGTTTAAAGCTTTCAAATCCACCAATCGCGGCAAGGACTCTATTTCCTGCTCTACGAGTAAGTGAACCCACATCTCATCTCCTTTTCTGGGCACTCCTTTATATTCCTCATTGCCATTCACGGCCAGAGTTAAATCGGTTTTTGAACCGCTGCGAGCCACGGAAATGGACTTGCAGGGATTTGATAGAGTAGAGCTCTGATTGAGAGGTACTACTTTTTCGCGGGTCCCCCATTGTGCGATTGCCCAAACCGGTTTCTCTTCCGAAAATGGCTGCCAGAGTCCATAATCCTGAACTCTCAGCTCCGGATCTATGAGATGAAAACCCTTTTTAAAACGCGAGTCTCTGATGAGCTCTTCACCCACAAGTCCACTCTTATCGGCTTGACTGCTGACACAGCCCGGCAGGAGCAGACCCGCGGCACCCAAACTCATATTTTTCAGAAATGCTCTTCTATCCATAGAGAAATTAATCCTCCAACCTCAGTTCCGCAGATCGTCCGTGGGCAGTAAGTCCCTCCATACTGGCGAATTTTTTCACTGCCGGCAGAGTTTTTTTCAAATTCTCTTTCGTGTATTCCACCAGACTTGTTCTGCGCTGGAATTGATCCACCGTAAGCCCGGCAAACGATACGCCCGCTCCGCCCGTAGGCAGCTCATGGCTCGGCCCGGCAACATAATCGCCCAGGACCGCCGGAGAGTAACTCCCCAGCATCAAAGCGCCCGCCGTATGTATTCCTTCGGCAACGCTCCCGGGCTCTTTTGTCATCACTTCACAGTGCTCGGGTGCCAGAAGGTTTGCCAGTTCCACTGCATGCTGAATATTTTTCGCCAAGATTAAAGCAGTCCCCTTTTCCAGGACTTCGGAAAGAAGCTCTTTGCGATCGGCTCGCTCCAGTTGTCGAGTGATTTCCTTCTCAACCTTTTCCAATATTTTGTCGGAAGTACTCACCAGCCAGACCCTCTCTTTGCCCGAACCGTGCTCGGCTTGAGCCAATATATCTGCAGCGATAAAAGCAGGGTTAGCGCTTGAATCAGCGATCACCAGCACCTCGCTGGGCCCCGGAAGCAGATCCACGGCAACATGCCCGAAAAGCATCCGTTTAGCGGCAACCACATAAGCATTGCCCGGCCCGAATATTTTCTGCACTTTGCCGATTGTGGGGGTGCCATAAGCCATGGCTGCAATCGCCTGAGCTCCACCTACACGGTAAACCTCAGTAGCCCCGGCAAGAACCGCCGCATAGAGCAGCTCAGGCTGAAGAGAGCCATCCTTGCCGCAAGGGCTGCAAACGACGATCTCCTTGCATCCGGCTACCTTCGCCAAACTAATGGTCATCAAAGCTGAGCTGGCGAGCGGTGCCTTCCCCGCGGGAACGTAAATTCCGACCCGCTTGAAAGGATCATACTTCTCACCCACCAGAGCACCGTGCGAATTTTTCGACTTCCAGTTCTTCCGAAGAGATTTCTTTGCAAAAGAGGTAATGTTTTTCAGAGCCTCTTTGAGAGCACTGTCCACTCCTGGTTGAATCACTGTCTTGAGTGCCGCTGCGACCTCTTCTTCAACAGTCACCTTAAGATGAGTGGCATCCAGCTGCACTTTGTCAAATTGAGCAGCGAAATCGACCAGGGCTTGATCACCATGGAGCCGCACCTGCTCTACGATATTGAGAACTCGCTTCTCAATTTCCGAATCGAATAAACTCGATGTCGCCAGCACAGCGCTGAACTTCGCTTCGAAGTCCGCATCGGTATATTTTATGACTTTCATTTTACAAGGGAATGTCCGGGTTTCTATCTGAATCCGCAAACTGATCAGATTTTTTCTTCTGATGTTCTTCTTCGGTTATTTCCTCTTCTGATGATTCAGCTTCAGGGCTCTCCGCTTCAGATTCCGCTGAACGCTTTGAGTTTTCCAGTGCTTCCAGGTAAGGCTGATAGCCGGCATCCGGCAGAGGCGGAACATAATGCGGCTCCGGCTCTCCTTCAGGGACAAACTCTTCCTGCTCCACTTGAGGCACATCGGTCTTTTGAGCAGATTCCTCATCCCGTGAGGATATTTCACCCTGAACCTCCTCAGAGGTTTCAGTTTTTTCGGACTCTGTTTCTAGAACTTCCGTCACCGGTGCTACAGCTTCCACACCTTCTGCCTTGCGCTTCTCTGCTTCCGCGGCTTCGGCCGCTACCTGCTCATTTCGGCGCTTGCGCTGGGCTTCCCGTTCAGCTTCTTCAGCAGCTTCCTGAGCCGCTGCCAGCTTCTTGTCTTTACGCTCCCACCACCAGGCGATCAGAGCCGTCAGCTCAAAAAGTCCATAAAGCGGAATCGTCATCGCAATCTGCGTCACCGCATCCGGAGGCGTCAGCACAGTTGCGAGCAGCAAGATCACCACGAAGACAATCTTCCTGTTCTTCGCCAGTGTGCTATAACTGATGAAACCCAGTTTTACAAAGAGAAGCAAAAAGACCGGCAGTTCAAAACCGATCCCCATAGCCAGCATAAATTTGGTAACGAAACCAATATAGGTATCCGCCGTCCATTGAAAAGCTCCAAAGCCCATCTGATTGGAAAACCAAACGGCCGCCCTTAGCGCAACAGGGAGCATGATGAAGTAGCAAAGACAGACACCCAGGGCGAAGAGCCCAATACTGAAAACAAAGGCCTTTCTCACATAGCGCAACTCATTGACCTTCAAAGCGGGCAAGATGAACTGCGCGATAAAAAAGAGAATGAACGGCGCTGAAAAAACAAGCCCCCCATAAAAGGCGACTTGCAGCGCAACCATAAACCCCGAGACGGGGCTCAAATTGAGCAGCTCGACAGGGGCTTTCCTTGGAAAAGCTGCTTCATTGGTATTTATAGTAAAGCCCAAATAGTTATTTGTACCATGTACAATAGGCTTTAAATCTATGACAAAACTTTGATTGGAATTGACGTTGAACGCCGTCTCCAGACCCTTGAGATACTCCTCCCCCGGCTTAAATAAACCGACGGAGTTGGTACCAATTTTTACTGCAATAGAGACATCTTCACCCCCGTAGAGCGAACTCAGCTTGGCGGATTGCTCCAGGGGATATTTTAAGACACCTATCAGGAAAGGCGCGCCAAAGAGGCACACCAGAAGTGCGACGAACAGAGCCGTTACGCTCTTCAAGAGCACCCAGCGTAAATCCTCCAAGTGCTCCAGAAAACCTTTTATCGGCCCACCCTCGTCCTCCGAATCCAATATCGGATCTTCAGGCTCGGTAGCCATATTCTTCTACAAATTGATTTTGGGAAGAAATGTTAAGCCTTGGGGGAGGCGTCGTCCTTCGACTCATCCGTCGAAGCCGTCTTTTGAGGTGATGCCTTTGAACCAGAGTTCGTCTTCACGGGTTCATCCATCGCATGCTGAATCTCATCGTTGATGTTGGTGGTGGCCTTTTTGAACTCTTTAATTCCGGTACCCAAACCTTTCGCCAACTCAGGTATTTTCTTTGCTCCGAAGAGAAGCAGCACCACTACCAGAATGACAATCAGTTCGGTTCCACCGGGCATCCCAAACGCTAAAAAACTGTTCATATTTTACTACTACTATCTGTTTTTAAGTTAATTATTTAGATACATTATACACTGCCAAGGCGAGACCAATGCACCCGTTTCCTACCACCACCGCTTAAACAGCATGTATTAGCGAAATAAACCGCCACAGCAGGATTATTATATATCCAAAGAGCTTTTTGTCCAGCCCCTTTCCTCCCGCTCTCAATAAACTGAATCGCCCTCCGGGATAAACTTCCCAGAGGCAATTCAGATGGGCTGCATCCGTCGAAGTGATTTGCAGAATAAGCGCCCTACTCCCGCAACATTCTCACTCCAAAAAGGCCACCGGCATAACTGTTTCCGACTGGCAAAAACTTTATGTTCACCTGGCTTTTATTCTGCGTGAACTTGGAGGGCAGCTTGTACTCCACGTCGATAAACCGATTGGCCGGCTCTCCCTTGAGCTCCTGACGTGCCAAAAACTCTCCATCGACCTGAATCTCAAAAGTACGATGATCCCCACCCCAATAAGTGCAAGTCAGTATATTCTCCACTTCCGGGTCCACTTTCATGTCAAAAGCGAACCACCCATCGCTTGCCGCATGGCGCCACTTACGTCCCTGATGCTCTCCAACGCTCGTTTTTTCTCCCGTGAGGTTATGATCGCGTTCGGGTTGCATTTGCCCGATGAAAAACAAATCCACCGTTCTCTTTTCCAGGAGTGCTTTTGCCGCCTCCTCTGCTTCAATTCTTTCCTTAAGCTCACGGTATTGCTCTTCCGAATAGACATCCAAATAAACAGTGTAATATTTTTCACTGCCATGCAGACGGAAGAACGGGACCAGTTCCACATCGCGGGGATAACCAACCGCCTCCGTTCGGAAAGTCAGCGACTTGCCTTCAACGGGCTTAACCCATTTGTAAAGCGGCTCATTATCCTCCATCTTCAGGATTGGCACGAAACCCTCATGGATTTGAGAGGGATCGCCTACCTCGCCTAATTGCGCTGCAAGGAGGATGGGGCCATAGAAAATGGCAATCCGGTTTGGATTATCCGGCATGGATTCCTTGCGCAGTTTCATGGGAATCTCGATCTGGATCACGTCTCCATCTTTCCACTGCCGATCCAGTTTGATGAAAGAGGCCGGTTGCCAGGATGCCTTTTCCACTACTCCGTTCACCTTCACAAAGGCTCCATCTGAAGCCCAGCCCGGATGCCGTATCTGCAACGTAAATGTCTTGGGCTCCTTGCAACTCAGTGTGATTTTGCTCGTACTTTCATCGGGATAGCGCGTCTCTTGGGTCAACCGAATTCCCTTGGCCTCCCAGTTCAATTCCGAGGCTATAAACAAGTTCACCCACAAGTTTGAATCATTGTGAAAATAAATTCCATCGCAGTACTTCACATGATTTTCAAAGCCAGTGCCCACGCAGCAGGTAAAATCATCATACGGCCTTTGATATTCTTTGTGACCACCCTGCTTCAGCGAAAGATTGTAAATGACTCTTCCCTCAGGGCTATGGCTGGAAAGAATGTGATTATACAATGCTCTCTCAAAAAAATCTCCCACTTCCGCCTCGGGCCTCCAGCCAAACACATGGCGCGTGAGCTTCAACATGTTATTCACGTTGCACGTCTCGGTGGTATCCTGACTCAATCTATCGTTCAGTTTATCAGGTTGAGAGAAATACTCGCGGTCGCAGTGGCCTCCCGTAACGTAGGAGTGATGATGCACTACCCTCTCCCAGAAAAATTCAGCGCCGTCCCGATCTGCAGGATTGCCCGTAATTTCATAAAGAGTGGCCAAACCTACCAGTTTCGGAACTTGCGTGTTGGCGTGCTTCCCGGGCAAAATATCTCTGCCTTCAATCAGCGGATCCAGAATTAACCGATGATGAAAACGCCGTGCGGCTGAGAGGTAACGCTCTTCTCCCGTATCCGCATAAAGATCGGCCAGGACTTCGTTCATACCTCCATGCTCGCAGAAAAGGACCTTCTGCATCTTTTCTTCATCTAGCCCCTTTACCACATCCCAAAGATAATCCGCAAATTTTTTGGCCACCTCAAGAGCCTCCCGGTTTCCACAAATCCGGTAAGCATCCCGCAACCCCGCAAGCTGTTTGTGGTACGTGTAGAAAGGAACCCAGATACCGTTCAAATTGAAACCTTCCGAGCGAACCACTCCCGACCGCAATTCATCCATGCACTTTTCTCCTCCGGGAATAGCGCTGATCAAACCGGAGTTTTTGGCTTTCTGGCACTCAGCAAACTCGGAGACAATATAGTTCACTCGCTTTAGAAACTCAGGATTCCCGGTCGAGGCGTAAGCCAGAGCGCAAGCGCTCAAATAATGACCACAAGAATGCCCGGCTATTGACATTGATTCCCAGCCTTCGTAATGCTTGGCCTTGGGCTCCAAGCCTGCATTACTGCGAAACTGAGCCAGGAACCGATCCGGCTCCAGAGAGAGAAGATACTCGGCTGAAACTTTCTGCCCATCCAGGAAGAAGCCATCCAGCAGTTTGACATCCTGCAAGTTGAAGGGCTGCGCTTTTGGCGAAGCTTGAGGTGTTAGAGCCAGATGGAAGCGGTCATTATCGGTAGTATCCGCAACGGCCGCGGTAGTGCCACCCACCAGAAAAAAAGCTGCCAGACCCGTTATGCAGTAGTATGTTATATTCATATCAAAACCAAGTTGGTTCAAACATATACATATTCCTCTCCCCTGGCAAGTTTTATCATGGAGAGCTAAAAGCAAAAAACCAGAGAATGTATCCCTGGTTTTTTAGAGTGAGTTGTATCTTTTAAATAAGATCAGCAGCCCATAGACGGTTCGTAATTAAAAACGAGAACCTGTTTACACGCCTTACTTGTTTTGCGTTTTTGCCCAGGAATCCCGAAGCGTCACGGTGCGATTAAACACATTTGAACCGTCTTGCGCCTTTTCTTCATCGACACAGAAATAACCCAGCCGCTCAAACTGATAAACCTGACCGACCAGCGCATCCTTCACAAATGGCTCAATGAAGCAATTGGGAAGCACTTCCAGCGAACCCGGGTTCAGGTGAGTCATCCAGTCCTGCCCATCACTTTCATCAGCCGGATCCTCTACATTGAAAAGACGGTCATAAAGTCTGACCTCACGCTTCAACGCATGAGGAGCGGAAACCCAGTGAATGGTCCCCTTTATCTTTCGTCCGCTTGTGGCTCCTCCGGCCTTGGAATCCGGGTCATAAGTGCATCGAATGGTATGAACCCGACCTTCACTGTCTTTTTCCAGACCTACACACTTGATGATATAGGCATAGCGCAGGCGCACTTCTCCACCGGGAACCAGCCGGTGATACTTGGGCGGAGGGATCTCCCGGAAGTCATCCTCCTCAATATAGAGCTCGCGGCTGAAGGGCACTTTTCGAGTTCCTGCTTGAGGATCCTCAGGGTTATTGACCGCCTCAAGTTCTTCGACTTTACCTTCGGGATAGTTCTCAATAACAAGCTTGATGGGCTTCAACACCCCCATTACCCGCAATGCGCTCTTGTTCAATTCCTCGCGAACGCAGAACTCCAGAAGCGAAACATCAATCGTGTTCTCACGCTTCGCAATCCCGATTTTTTCGCAAAAGAGCCTCAGTGCTACCGCCGGATATCCTCTACGGCGCATCCCTGCAATGGTAGGCATCCGAGGATCGTTCCAATCTGCCACTTTGCCCTGCTGAACCAATGCCAGGAGTTTCCTCTTGCTCATAACCGTATAGGTCAGGTTCAAGCGGGCAAACTCATACTGATGCGGCAGCGGTCTTGGCAAATCGAGCATCTCCAGAAACCAATCATAGATCGGCCTGTGCACGACAAACTCCAACGTACAGATGGAGTGAGTAATACCTTCAATATAATCGCTGACGCAGTGAGCAAAATCGTAGAGAGGATAGATGCACCACTTGTCGCCGGTTTGATGGTGAGACACATGGCGAATACGGTAGATTAAAGGATCGCGCATCCAGACATTGGGGCTCTTCATATCCACTTTGGCACGCAAAGTACGAGCTCCATCCGGGAACTCTCCTGCCCTCATTCTCTGGAATAAATCCAGATTCTCCTCCACGCTTCGATTCCGGTAGGGACTCTCAATCCCGGGTTTGTCGGGGGCTCCACGCATCTGGTCCACCTCTTCGGCAGTCAGGTCGCACACGTAAGCCTTGCCGATTCGGATCAATTTCAGGGCAAACTGGTAAAAGGCCTCAAAATAATCGGACGCATAAAAAGGCTCTGTATTGACACCGGGCTCTCTACAAACCTGAGCATGAAAATCAAGTTTTCCACCCACTTCAACCGCAGGCGGCTCGCGGTCGGCTTCTTTCAATCCCAGGTACTCCTGCGCCCAACCGGAAATAAGCCACTTGATATCCTCCTGAATACTGTCAACATATTCGGTCTCCTCCTTCACCGGATTGGTGTCATCCATGCGGATGTGGCACACGCCATTAAATTCCCGGGCTATTCCGAAGTTTAAACAGATCGCCTTAGCATGTCCAATATGCAAATAGCCATTGGGCTCGGGGGGAAAACGGGTAATAATCTTTTGACGCCGTCCGTTTTTTAAATCTTCTTCTACTATTTCCCGTATAAAATCCGTTGCCCGCAAATTCTCTTCGTTCATATTTTTTCTCTAAAATCTCTCCCCGTACCGGGTGGGATGCCCACATCAAGTTACTCGAGTGTTTTGCTTCTATCCAGCAGAAAAACTCTCTCTTCGCTTATCTGTTAACTTAAAGCCACATCTAAAACCATCATTACTAAAAAGCCCGATAGAACTCCTATCGTGCCGATATTGGAGTGTTCGCCCAGGTGCGCTTCCGGTATCAGCTCTTCCACTACCACGTAGAGCATCGCCCCAGCGGCAAAAGCCAACATCCAAGGCATAAGTCCGACAATTCCACCGGAAAGCAACACCGCTACTACCGCACCAATCGGCTCCACTACGGCGGAAAGAACACCCAAACTGAAAGCTTTCCTGCGGCTGGCTCCTTCTCGCCTCAGGGGCAGAGCAACGGCCGCTCCCTCGGGAAGATTCTGTAATCCAATCCCGATAGAAAGTGCTGCGGCTGAAGCTGTAGTAATAACGACAGTCTCGCCATATTGAGCAATACTGGCAGCCAATCCGACAGCCATTCCCTCCGGAATATTATGCAATGTTACGGCAAACACCAGGAGCGTGGTTCTTCGAAGCGGACTTTTGACACCTTCGGGCACATCCGCCCCCGGATGTAGGTGAGGCATAAAGGCGTCCAGCAACCAAAGAAATCCGGCTCCCAGAATAAAACCACCTGTTGCCGGGATTAACCCGTTACCGCCCTGTTCCTTTGCCATATTTATAGCGGGAATAAGCAAGCTCCAAACGCTGGCGGCTATCATGACTCCTGCAGCGAAACCCAAAAAAACGCGTTGAACTCCCTGCGGTATTTCTTTCCTAAAAAAGAACACGGTGCCGGCACCTGCCGTCGTGCACAGGAAAGGTATCGCCGTGCTGGCCAACGCCAATATAATTAAATCAAAGGCACTCATAATGCTCAATCAACGATTTGCATTTCAGCAAGAGAGCAGGTTCTCAATCCACAAGGCATTTTTAAACGATAAAAAAGCAGAATCCACCCCGTCCCGACAGTAAGCGCATTCCGTTTTCCCTTGCCCGTAGCCTTTTGAGGGTTGTATCACCCTGCCTTTCATCCAGAAAGAGAGTACCATAGAAGGCGTTTTCATTCAACGGGAAAAGAGTACTCAAGCTCTTGAAGAATCAGCAAAAATAGCTTTCAGTGAAAACATACACTAAAAACCCATAATTCAATATTCCTCTACACCCATGCGAATCAAGTCAGGTCCATCGGGTCTATATCGACCGTAAAACTGACACCCTTGGGGCATTTAACTGATTGAAATAGTTCAAAAAGCTTCCGGCTCAGAGCCATCATTTTGGCTGTCCTCAAGAGAATATGGTACCGATAATAGCCCTGTGAGCGCTCCAGAAGGGCCGGGACCGGTCCATTAATGACCAGAGGGCGGATGGACTGAAACGATTCTCCATCAAGCAACTGCCGGATATGCTGAGCTGTCAGCTGGAGCTTTTCCTCGTCCATACTTTTAATGGTCAAAAGGGCCAGGCGGCTTGCCGGTGGATAATGAAGTTCTTTTCTCGAGGTAATCTCATCCGCATAGAAGTTTTCGTAATCATGATTTTTCGCATACAGAATCGCCGGGGCCCAGGGGGTAAAGGTTTGGACAATCACCTCCCCTTCGTCATCTCCCCTGCCGGCACGCCCCGCAACCTGAGTTATTAACTGAAAAGTCCGTTCGCTGGCTCTGAAATCGGGACGATGAAGCGAAATATCGGCATTAAGGATTCCCACCAGGGTCACCCGGGGGAAATGAAGCCCCTTGGTAATCATCTGCGTCCCCAGCAGAATATCGATTTTTCCTAAACCAAAAGCAGTCAGGATATCGCGGTAATCCTCTTTTTTCTTGAGAGTATCGCTATCCATCCTGCGAATTCTGGCTTGGGGGAAAAGCTTCTGCAGCGTTTCTTCTATGCGTTCTGTGCCCGCTCCCGAGTAGCGGATATCGGGCTTATTACAATCGGGGCAGCGATAAGGTGCCTGAACGTGATGCCCGCAGATATGGCACTTGAGAAGCTGGGCGCGTCGATGGTAAACCATAGACACACTGCAATTGGGGCACTCGGCAACATAACCACAATCCGGACATTGAAGCTGGGTGGCATATCCTCTCCGGTTCAGAAAGAGAATCACCTGGTGGGATTCCTCCAGTTGGCGGCGAATTGCTTCCTTCAGGCGGGTAGAAAATAGGGGGATGCCTCGATCGACTCGGATTTCCGAACACATATCCACAATGGCAACCTGCGGCATCTGGATGTCATCCACTCGTTTGGAAAGCTTTAACAGTGTGTATTTACCCTGGATGGCATTGTAGTAACTCTCCATGCTGGGAGTAGCACTCCCCAAGACGACTACGGTTTTCTCCATTTGGGCCCGGACTACGGCGACGTCTCGCGCATTGTATCTGGGGGATTCCTCCTGTTTGTAAGAATGTTCATGCTCCTCATCCACTATAATGACTCCCAGGGGCTCCACAGGGGCAAATATGGCAGAACGGGCTCCGATCACAATCCGCGCATCTCCCCTGCGAATCTTATGCCATTCATCATGACGCTCACCGGCGGAAAGGTGGCTATGTAATACGGCAACCTGAGAGCGCAGCGGTCCTTCTGCAAAACGTGATTTAAAGCGTTCAACGGTTTGGGGGGTCAATGATATCTCCGGCACAAGAACAATGGCTCCCTGCCCTTTCTCCAACGCGTGTGCTATGGCCTGTAAATATATTTCAGTCTTCCCACTGCCCGTCACCCCGAATAAGAGAAAAGGCTTCGTCTGGGAGTGATCTGAACTATCCATCGCTTGAATAATTTGCTTCAAGCAGGGTGCCTGCTCCTCATTCAGATTCAAAGCCGTGGTGGGGAGAATGCGGACATTGGAGTACGGATCACGAAGGACTTTGAGCGATGCTATCGAGATTTTTCCCGTCCGCTCTATTTTTCTCACTACTTCCGCGGTGCAGGAGAGCTGCTCGATCAGGTCCGTCAGCGGCAGTTCCCCCTGCTGTTGAATAAAAGCCAAAACCTCCTGCTGGCGCAGGGTCAACTTTTCCGGCTCGGGTGCTTCAGCATTATATCGAACAAAAAGCTGTTTTTTCCATCCCTCCTGTTCCCTGCGAACAACCTCCGGGAGCAGACTCCTCAGAGCCACCTCAATGGTACAGCAGTAATAGGCAGCCATCCAGAGTGCTAAATCTTTTACCTTGGGAGTAATCAGACTCTGCTCCCCGATAATTTCCAAAATCGGTTTGAGCTTTTGCGGACATTCCGTTGGCTGCAATAGAAGGGAGCTCTCGGCAGACATTTCCGGAGAGTGCTCAATTAACTCGGTCACATATCCCAGAATTTCTCGAGTTTTGAAGGGAACCTTGACACGACTCCCCACACTGATAGAAGCTTCCATTTCGGGGGGCACTTCATAGTCAAAGAGTTTATTCAGAGATATTTCGGTTGCAATCCGGGCGATCACGAAGGGGTCTAAACAGCAGGCTAATGGTTTCCAAACCAGTTCAGAGCATAGTGATCCGCAATTTTTACAGAGTCTTTTATTGCCTGGAACACATAATTTTTCCCTATTTCCACCGCAGCCGGCAAAGGATGTCCCAGGGCCAGAGCTGCCGTAATGGCGGAGGAAAAAGTACAGCCGGTTCCATGAGGAGAAACACCCAATACAAAGGGCTTTCTAAAGATGTATTCCGCTTTTCCATCCCAGAGAATATCGATGGCTTCATCCGAGTCGCGAAGATGGCCTCCTTTGGCCAAAACAGGCCGTCCAAATTTGTCATAAAGCTCCCGTGCAGCCAATTGAAGAGCTTTTTGGTTTTCAATGGCATGCCCCAAAAGGCGAACCGACTCATCCAGGTTAGGCGTCAGCAAATCCGCCAGAGGGAAAAGCTCCTCGCACATCGCCTGCACCGCATCCACTTGAAGAAGCTCTGAGCCGCTGGTGCTGATCATTACCGGGTCTATAACCAGTTTCACCGAATGCTCTTTCAAAAAACTAGCCAGAACATGGATCAGCTCCGCGTTGTAAAGCATCCCTGTCTTAGCGGCAACAGGTGGCAATTCAGAAAAAACGGCAATCAGCTGTTGGCGGAGAAATTCAGCAGGTGAAGAGAGAATTGCCCGAACTCCTTTGGGATTCTGCGCCGTCAAACAGGTTATGGCAGCGCACCCGTGTACCCCCAGGGCGGCAAAGGTTTTCAGATCAGCCTGGACACCCGCACCTCCACCACTATCGGTACCCGCAATGGTAAGAGCAATTGGCAATGAGACGCGTTCTTTATTCATAGGAAGCAATACCAGCCTCGGTTATAAGGTTTTGCGTTCTCCCTGTAAAGCAGAAAAGCTCCCTCGAACAGAGGGAGCTTTCGAACTTATTGCGGAAAATTCGCTTATGCCTGGGGCTTTTCGGCCTCGGTTACCTTAACTTCGGCTTTGGCTTCCTCGGCTTTTACCTCGGCGACGGTGGCCGGTGCGCCCACATCCGCTACAGGAGCAGCAGAGGCAGTCACTTCGCTATCCACCCACTCGATAAGAGCTACGCGTGCCGCATCGCCTTTACGTTGAGTTGCAGCATGGATAATGCGGGTGTAACCGCCCGAACGATCCTTTTGAGCCGGAGCCAATTCTTTAAAAAGGATAGCAACGGCATCTTCCTGTTTGATATCAGCTACCGCAAGGCGGCGATAATGCAAGCCGCCGCGCCTGCCCATCTCTCTGCGGATTGCCTTTTCATCGGTGATCCCCTCTTTAGAGAGAGCTTCGCGAATCAATGCTTCACGAACCAAAGACTTCCGGGCAAGTGTCATCACTTTTTCTGCCACAGGGCGAACAGCCTTGGCTTTGGCCAAAGTAGTTGTAATGCGCTTGTGCTTAATGAGACTGCATACCATGTTCGCGAGCATCGCGTTGCGATGTGCACCAGTACGCCCAAGCTTGGCTGTACGTTTTAAATGACGCATATTAGATTATATAATTACGAATTCGGTTTAACTTCTTTAATACTTTCAACAAGCTCGTTATCGAACTTCATGCCCAGGGACAGACCCAATGCAGCGAGCTTTTCTTTAATTTCATTGAGCGATTTTTTGCCAAAGTTGCGGTACTTGAGCATCTCCTGCTCCGTCTTCATGGCCAATTGGCCGACCGTGGTGATATTGGCATTGTTCAAGCAGTTTGCAGCCCGAACACTCAGCTCAACCTCGTTCACGCTCATGCTCAGGAGTTTCTTCAACTGAGAACGCTGATCATCTCTCTGGGCAACCTCTTCTTCGAATTCAATCGCATTTCTGTCATAATTTACAAAGACATCAAAGTGATGATGAAGAATAGCGGCGCCTTGAGTGAGTGCATCATCGGGCGTAATACGACCATCAGTCCAAATTTCCAGAATCAGCCGATCGTAATCAGTACGTTGACCCACGCGGGCATTTTCAACATTGTACCGAACACGAGTCACCGGTGAAAAAAGAGAATCAATCGCGATCACGCCGATAGGCTGATCAAGCTTTTTGTTCTCCTCACCGGGGAAATATCCGCGCCCGATACGAACATCAAACTCCATCTCAAGCTTGCGCTTCTTATCCAGTGTGCAGATGATCTGCTCCGGATTAATACACTCCACATTTTGATTGGTTTGAATATCTGCTGCCGTTACGGCTCCCTCTTTATTAACAGAGAGAGTCAGAGTCTGGGGATCACGCGTATATGCTTTGAAAAGAATTTTCTTCAGATTCAAAACGATTTCGGTCACATCCTCCACGACACCTTCTACCGTGGAAAATTCGTGCATCGCACCATCCATTTTAAAACTGGTGATAGCTGCACCTTCCAACGAGGAAAGTAACACTCTGCGCAAAGCATTGCCCAAGGTGTAACCGTAACCAGTTTCAAAGGCTTCGGCTACAAACTTTGCATAAGTCGGGGTAGCGGTCGCTTCATCTTTCCACAACCGCTTGGGCATTTCAAAACGGCCTAATCTTACTGCCATATTAAATAATTATCTTCCTGAAACAGTTTTAATCTGAGTTTGCCTTTTCTCGTAAAGGCAAACCCCATATACCTGCTTCTATTGAATGAAACAAAACATTAACGAGAATAGAACTCAACAACAGCCTGATCGTTAGCAATAGGCTGAATATCTTCGCGCGTAGGCATACGCATAATCGTACCGCGGAAAGAGTCTTTATTGAGACCTAACCATGCAGGAACGATGCGATTGGTGCTTAACTCCATATTATGGGAAGCGAGCTGACGGGAAACGACCTTATCCTTGACGTCTACCGTATCGCCAACCCTGATCACGTAAGAAGGAATCGTGACCTTCTTTCCATTGACCAGAATGTGACCATGAACCACCATCTGGCGTGCCTGAGCACGAGTTTGACCGAAACCAAGCAGATAAACGACGTTATCCAAACGGGTTTCAAGCATTTCCAGCATGATCGTACCGGTAACACCACGGCGGCGGGTTGCCGCTTCGTAAACATTACGAAACTGTTTTTCGAGCAGTCCATAGAAATAACGCATTTTCTGCTTTTCCATGAGACCCTGCGCATATTCGCTGCTCTTGCGACGCATCTTGGGACCATGTACGCCGGGCGGATACTGTCTGCGCTCGAGATATTTTGAGCTCCCAAAAATTGCAATGCCAAAACGACGGCTAATCCGAACTCTCGGACCTTTATAACGTGCCATAAATTACTAAATACTCCTCTCTTTTCTTAATAGGTTTAGACGCGGCGACGCTTGCGAGGGCGGCAACCGTTATGAGGTATGGGCGTCACATCTTTGATGGTATGAATGTCCAAACCGATAGCCTGTAAGGCGCGAATCGCAGATTCACGACCTGCCCCGGGGCCACTCACGCGAACTTCCACTTCACGCATACCATGAGACATTGCCTGACGTGCTGCATCCTGGGCAACCTGCTGTGCGGCAAAGGCTGTGCTCTTACGAGAGCCTTTAAAGCCGACACGACCGGCCGTCGTCCATGCGATGACATTGCCATGCATATCGGTAATGGTAACGATAGTGTTATTAAAGCTCGCCTCAATGTGAGCTATGCCATTGGAAATATTCTTGGCTCCCTTAATCTTGACGATCTTGCGAGCGGCGGAGATATCCTCACCGAGCAGTTCGCTGACTGAGGGTGCCGATACGACACCAAATTCCGTTGGAGTCTCAGTCCCAGCCTCTGCGTTTTCTACAGGAGCTTCTTCTACTTTAGTCTTAGCTTTGGAAGCAGCTTTTCCCTTGGATGCCTTGGGAGCAGCTTCTGCTTTAACTTCCTCAGATTTTGCTTCAGCCTGCGCCGCTGCGGGTGCAGCCGTAGCTTCAGCTTTAGTCTCCGCTTCCGGAGCCGTATTACTTTTCTTGTTCGTCTCTTCAGCCATAATCGTTTAGTGGATACCAGCTTTGGCGTTAGGGTTGCGCTGCACACCGACAGTCCTGCGGGGACCTTTGCGGGTGCGTGCGTTAGTTGATGTTCTTTGACCACGAACCGGAAGACCACGTTGGTGCCTTATGCCACGATAGCATTTAATGCCCTGGAGTCTTTTCAGATTCATACCGACTTCGCGTCTTAAATCGCCCTCAATCAGATAACCGTCATTTTGGATAATGCTGACTATCTGAGACAGATCCTGATCTGTCAGGTTTTTGGCCCGAACACTCGGGTCAATTTTAGCCTTTGCAAGTATTTCCTTCGCTATGGAAGGGCCGATACCATAGATATACCGCAACGCAATATCAATGCGCTTTTCGTTGGGAATATCTACACCTAGAATTCTAGCCATAGTTTATTTGTTAGCCTTGACGCTGTTTGTGACGGGGATTCGTGCATATTACACGAATTATCCCCTTGCGACGCACCACTTTGCAGTGCTCACACATTCTTTTTACTGACGCTCTAACTTTCATCGTTATCGCTTTTACTTAACTTTCTCAAAATACAACCCTCTGATAAATCAAAAGGTGATACTTCCAATAGGACCCAATCGCCCTGCCGAAGTTGCACGGGGTCCCTTTTCAACTCCGGACAAAAAAAGGCATTTACTTTATGACCATTAGAAAAAGACGCAGACCACAACGCTTCATTCCTCTTCAGAGAAAGTTGCGCTGCAATATGTACTGCCCCTAATCTGGCCATGTAAGGACTTCCGGTTCTCCATTCGTTATTAGAACCGTATGTTCAAAATGGGCAGACAAACTACCATCTTTGGTAACCGTTGTCCAGCCATCTTTCAAAATTTTCACTTCTGCTTCTCCCAGGTTAACCATAGGCTCAATCGCCAATGTCATTCCGGGAAGCAGTGTGGGAGATTTTCCGGCCTCCCAAAAATTAGGTACCTGCGGTTCCTCATGGAGCTTGCGCCCCACTCCGTGACCAACAAATTCCCTGACAACACTGCAGCCGTTGGATTCAACCCATCTCTGGACTGCGCGGGAAATATCCGAAACTTTATTTCCAGCCCGGGCCTGTTCAATCCCCTTGCAAAGGGCCGTTTCAGTTACGGTCATCAGCTTCTGAGCCTCCGGAGAGCACCCACCGGCTACAACCGTTTTGGCGTTGTCGCCGATATAGCCGTTATAGAGAACTCCGACATCCAGACTGACAATATCACCCAGAACAAGACGCCGCGAACCGGCAATGCCGTGAATCACCACTTCGTTTACCGAAATGCAGGTCTGAGCAGGGTATCCGGAATATCCCAAGAAGGCACTTTTGCCTCCGTAGAAGGCTATCCTATCCTTGGCATATTGATCAAGCTCCAAAGTACTGACTCCGGGCTGAACCATTTGTGCCATATCGCGGAGAACCCTTGCCGCTACCTGTCCAGCCGCGCGCATCCCTTGGATTCCTTTTTCGTCTTTAATCGGAATTTTCACAGAGCGCTCTTGAACGGCTTAAACAGCAATCGTTAAAATCAAAGATCAAAACAAGCTTCGCTTTCCGGTTTAGAATCGACCGCGAATGCGTCCCTTCTTGAGGAAGCCATCATAATGCCTCATCATCAGGTGGGACTCGATCTGCCGCATTGTATCCAGGACGACACCAACAAGAATCAGAATACTGGTTCCGCCGAAAAAGCTGGCTACCTGGAAATCAATTCCAAAATAACCATACATCGTCATCGGAATCACCGCAATAATGGTAAGGAAAATGGCACCGGCCAAGGTCAAGCGACTCATCGCGTGATGCAAAAAGTCACAGGTCACCTGCCCAGGTCTGACACCCGGGATATAACCGCCATGTTTCTTCAGATCATCGGAAATTTGCAGCTCGTTAAACTGAGTCGCCACCCAGAAATAGGTGAAGAAAATGATCATGCCGCCGTAAAGAGCCATATAAAGAAGCTTTCCGGCATGAAGCTGACGGGCAATTTCGCCGAACAGCTTCACATCGAAGGCCCCGTGCAGATAGGTGAAGATGCTCTCAGGGAACATCAACAAGGCCTGAGCAAAGATGATGGGCATCACACCCGCATAGTTCACACGCAAGGGCAAAAAGGAAGTCGTTCCCGCATAGGATTTTCTTCCAACCGTCCTCTGAGCATACTGAACAGGAATTTTCCGCTGGGCCTGAGTAATTGCGATCACCGAAGCCACCACGATCACCAGAAGGACAACCATGAGGATCAAATGCCCCATATTGAACTGGCTATCGGCGCTTGTGAAGAACATATCCTTCACGCCTTGAGCAGCTTGCGGAATTCGAGATAAAATACCAACCGTAATGATCAGCGATATACCGTTACCAATCCCGCGCTCAGTAATCTGTTCTCCCAGCCACATCAACATGACGGTACCGGTAGTCAGCAAAATTGCTGTCTGAATCCGGTACCACCATAGATTGTTGACTAAGACGAGATTCCCTTCGAAGCCACTGAAGAGCTTTCCGGGATGCTCAAAAGCCAATGCCATCACAAAGCCTTGTCCAAGACAAAGCAGAACCGTCAACACACGACCATATTGAATGATCTTGACTCTTCCACCTTCTTCCCGAGCCAATCGGCTCAGTTTACCCACAACAGCCGTCAGCAGTTGCAGAATAATGGTAGCACTGATATAGGGCATGATACCCAGCGTACCCACGGCGCAGCGCTCAAGAGCACCTCCCGTGAACATGCTGTACATCCCCAACAGACCACCTCCGGATCCGGCATTTGAATCAAAGTACTGCCTAAGGGCGCTGCTATCGAGACCCGGTATAGGAACGATAGCAACGAGCCTGCAAATACCCAGTACAATCAAGGTAAATAGAATTCTGGAGCGGAGCTCCGGAATTTTAAAGCAGTTTACGAATGTATTGACAATGTTCTTAATCATGTGATCAGCGTCGGTTATTGATTCTCACAAGAGCAAGAACCGCAACAGGCCTTCGCCTTCGATTCTTTTCTCTTGGCCGGGGCAACCTCGCAGACACCACCGGCAGCTTCGATTTTTTGTTGGGCCGCAGCGCTGAATTTATCAGCTACAACGGTTATTTTTTTGGTTAATTCACCCGTGGCAAGAACCTTGACACCATCATTGGTACCGCGAACCAACCCGTGAGCACGCAGTAAGGTTTCATCCACGCGAGTTCCCTCATCAAACTGATTGAGATCACACAGATTCACAACAGAGTAAATCGTTGCAAAACGGATATTATTAAATCCGCGTTTTGGAATGCGGCGGATAAGCGGCATCTGGCCGCCTTCAAACCCAGGGCGAATGGAGGAACCAGAACGAGCTGTCTGGCCCTTACCTCCGCGACCGGATGTTTTACCCAAACCACTAGACTCGCCTTTTCCAAGGCGTTTAACCCGATGGCGTGCACCAGCACGGGATTTCAGTGAATGCAATTGCATAGAAATTAAACTTCAGTATTCGTTACTTCTTCTTTTTGCTTACGGTTTATTCCGCGGACGCTTAAAACTTCATCGCGAGTACGCAGTTTCTTCAATGCAGCGATCGTGGCTTTGACCACGTTGGCCGGATTGTTCGAACCCATACTCTTGCTGAGAACGTCTTTAACGCCTACGGCATCCAACACCGCACGAACAGTTTTACCAGCAATTACACCCGTACCCTCTGATGCAGGGCGAAGAAGTACTCTGGCGCCGTCGTAAGCGGCACTTACTTCATGGGGAATGGTGTTTCCCTTATAGGAAATCTTCTCCATACGCATCCGGGCTAATTCATTGCCACGGCGGATCGCATCGGCAACTTCATTGGCTTTGCCTAATGCAAGGCCGTACTTGCCTTCACGATCTCCCACGATCACTAACGCGCTGAAATTAAAGCGACGTCCACCTTTCACCACTTTCGAGGAACGGTTGATAAACACAACCTTCTCGTGCAACTCCGGTCCCTTCTCCTGTTCAAACTCGGCTCTTTTCTGATCGTAAGAGCGACGCTGAGAGCGACCCTGTCTGCCCCCACCGCGGGGATTAATATTTTTTGCTTCTGACACAGTAAATTCTCCTGATTTTAAATTAGAACACCAGCCCCGCTTCTCTCGCGGCCTCGGCCAGAGCTTTCACTTTTCCGTGATAGAGAGCTCCGTTTCTGTCAAAAACGACCTGAGTGATACCAACCGCTTTGGCAGCTTCACCCGCCATTTTACCGACAGTGATCGCCGACTTCACATTAGCAGCCAACTTCGCACTCTTACCCTCTTTGTTGTTAGTGGAGACCCATACAATCGTCTTGGCCGCTTCATCGTCAATAAACTGCACATAAATGTGTTGGCCAGTAAATTTAACGCTCATACGGGGGCGCGCCTGGGTGCCTTTTACCTTCTTGCGAATCCGCCAGCGGCGAACTCTCAACAACCTGTTTTTTTGAATATTATTCATTTTATATTGGACACGGCATCAACCGTCTCCGGGTTGTAATCAAATCAATTATTGAACAGTCTTACCTTCCTTACGTACAACATGTTCGCCTTCATAACGAACACCCTTACCCTTATAGGGCTCCGGCGGATAATAAGCTCTGAGCTCAGCCGCAACGCGACCCACGTCGTTCTTATCGATACCGTCAATTGAAAGTTTGGTTCCCGTAGCATCTACTGTCACTTTCACACCCTCCGGCAGAGGGTACACGCAGGGATGAGCGTAACCTAAATTCATCGTCACCACATTGCCAGCAACGCTTGCTTTGAA
The DNA here is from genome assembly GCA_002305615.1 of Verrucomicrobia bacterium UBA1412. Classification (GTDB taxonomy): domain Bacteria; phylum Verrucomicrobiota; class Verrucomicrobiia; order Limisphaerales; family UBA1412; genus UBA1412. The sequence goes on from DBPU01000042.1 coordinate 32,852, forward strand.
GCCGACGCCCTGAATCTCAAGTTTCTTTGAATATCCTGCAGTAACACCTTCAACCATGTTGGCAATACGAGCCCGGCAAGTGCCGTGCATCATGCGAGCCTCAGCGTTGTTACCATCGCGAACGATCGTGATGATGTTACCTTCGACTTTAGCCGAAGTATAAGGCAAAGTCTTGAAAGAGAGCTTGCCCTTAGGCCCTTCCACAAAAACATCCTGACCTTTTACTGTTACCTTTACGGCAGAAGGAATTTGGATGGGAGTTTTTCCTACTCTAGACATATCTTTATTTCTCCTTTCTACCAGATATAACAGAGGACTTCGCCTCCGCAGTTGTTTTTACGAGCATCAATACCAGTCATAACCCCTTGAGGCGTGGAAAGAATGACAATGCCCAATCCACCCAAGACGCGGGGAATACTTTTGGTACCCACATAGCAGCGGATCCCAGGCTTACTCACGCGCCGCAACGCCTGAATGACATGCTTGCGGTTCTGATATTTCAGAGTCAGGGTCAGCTTTTTAATTTTCTCTCCCTCTACTGAGTAATCCAGGATGTAGCCCTCATCCTTGAGGATGCGGGCTATGGCCTCTTTCATTTTGGAGTGAGGAGCAGTTACTGTTTTATGCAAGGCGGAACCCGCATTGCGAATCACAGTCAAAAAATCAGCAATAGTATCCATTATCTATATCGGTTTTACCAGCTTGCTTTCGTTACTCCGGGAATAAGACCGTTCCGGGCCATCTCGCGGAAAGCGAGACGGGAGAGACCAAATTTACGAAGGAATCCATGACGACGACCACTGAGCGTACAGCGGTTTACGAGACGCACAGTGCTGGAGTTGCGGGGCAACTTAGAGAGTGCAACGTAATCATGATTGGCCTTCAACTCCGCACGCTTAGCAGCATATTTCGCCACCAGTTCGCGCTTTTTCTTTTCACGTTCGATCCAAGACTTTTTAGCCATAGTAATTATTGTTTCCCGGTAAAAGGCATACCGAGTTTTTTCAGTAGATCAAGAGCTTCCGCGTTTGTTTTCGCGGAAGTCACAATTGTGATATCCATCCCTTGGGTTCTTTTAACCTTATCAGCGTCAATTTCCGGGAAGATCACCTGTTGTTCCACTCCGATGGAGTAGTTACCACGGCCATCAAAGGCTTTGGGTGAGATACCACGGAAGTCGCGAATACGAGGCAACGCTGTTGAGATCAGGCGATCCAGGAATTCGAACATCACTTCACGGCGCAGGGTTACATGGCAACCAATTTGCTGTCCTTTACGCAGTTTAAAATTAGCAACGCTTTTGCGTGCTCGGTCGGCTACAGGTTTGCGGCCGGTGATTGCCGTCAGTTCTTTAATGGCATCATCAACTGCTCCCTTTTCGGTTGAGGTATTCCACCCCATACGAATGACAATTTTTTGCAGCTGAGGAACCTGGTGAACGTTCTCGTACTTCCAGGTTTCCACCAGGGAAGGACGAACTGTATCCACATATTTTTGATAGAGTCTGTTAGCTTTCATTTATATCCTTACTTTGCAGCCTCTTTTTTCTTCTGGCGTGCATCATAGAGCTCTACTCTCATGAGGTTAGAAACATGAATAGAACCCTCTCTTTCAATAATGGCACCATTAGGATTAAGCTGAGAGCGGCGTGTGTGCCTCCTAATCAGGTTCAGACCCTCAACAACAGCGCGTTGTTTATCGCGCATTACAAACAGAACCTTGCCGCGCTGACCACGCAATGCCGGTTTTCCGTGCTTCTCTTTCCTGCTGCCGGAGATAACCACAACCGTGTCACCTTTCCGGATAGCCTTGAGAGCGCTTTTCTTATCTTTTGCAAACTTTTCCATAACCTTAGACAACCTCCGGTGCGAGCGAAATAATCTTCAAAAACTTCTTATCGCGTAATTCACGAGCGACAGGGCCGAAAATACGCGTTCCCCTGGGGTTGTTATCTTTATCAACAATAACGATAGCGTTGCTGTCAAAACGCACAGAAGATCCATCACTACGATAGATTGCTCTCTTGGTGCGAACTACGACGGCATTAACGACATCGCCCTTCTTCACAGTGCCATCCGGACTTGCTTCCTTGACATGGGCCTTAATGACATCACCCACGCGGGCATACTCCTGATTTTTGCCCAGCACGCCGATAGCTGCCGCTTTACGGGCACCTGTATTATCGGCGACATTTAAAATACTACGAACTAGTAACATTTTTCAGTTTCTCCTCTTAGATGTTGGCCTGTTTGACTACATTTACCAAATTCCAGCGCTTAAGCTTGGAAAGGGGCCTGGTTTCTTCGATACAAACCGTATCACCGACCTTGGCCACCTGCTTCTCATCATGAGCGTAGAATTTTTTCTTGGTCGTAACAATCTTCCTAAATTCAGGATGTGCGTGGCGACGGGAAACCTCCACTACGATAGTTTTATTCATCTTGTTGGAGACGACCTTCCCGACTCTTTCCTTGCGGACAGGTTTATTTGTTTCAATATTTTCCATATCTCTTTAATTTAGGCTGATTTTTTGCGCTGTTTGGAGATCTGCGTCTCGATACGTGCAATATCCCGACGAATGGAACGAATCCGATGCGATTTTTCCAGCTGGCTGCTCACCTTCAACAAACGAAGATTAAAGAGCTCAGCACGGAGATCACGGCCTTTTGCGAGAAGTTCCTGGGTAGTAAGATCTTGAATTTCAGATATTTTCATACTTTTCCTTATACATTAGCAGCGCGATGACGCCCAATAAACTTCGTACGAATCGGGAGCTTGCAGGCAGCCAAACGAAACGCTTCACGCGCCTGAGTCTCAGTGATACCTTCCACTTCCATCAGGATATTGGCCGGACGAATCACAGCCACCCAGGTATCAACGGCACCCTTACCGGTTCCTTGACGAACTTCCAGCGGCTTCTTGGTAACCGGTTTATCCGGGAACACCCTCAGCCATACTCTTCCATGTCGTTTCATGGCACGCGTAACTGCTACACGTGCAGCTTCCAGCTGGCGGGTATCCATCCAGCAACGTTCCATTGCCATCAAACCATAAGTGCCGAACGCGAGATAATTTCCCCGCGAAGCTATACCAGCACGATTACCTCGTTGTTGTTTACGATATTTAACTCTTGAAGGAATTAAAGCCATATTTGTCCTTCCTGCCTCCTATCGGGAGGTCTGCTGGGATATTTGCTTTTTCTCCATTTCACCAGTGCAAACCCAACACTTGACACCGATTTTTCCGTACAAGGTTTGCGCCTCAGCGAAACCATAATCTATGTTCGCACGCAGAGTGTGAAGCGGCACCCGGCCCTGATGATAATTCTCAGAGCGGGAAAGCTCCGCACCTCCTAAACGTCCCGAACAGCGAATCTTTACTCCCTGAGCACCAGCATCCATCACCACTTGGATGGATCTCTTCATAGCGCGGCGGAAAGACACACGGCGCTCAAGCTGCAGGGCGATATTCTCAGCAACCAGCTGCGCGTCCATTTCTGGACGTTTGACCTCTTGAATTTCTACATACACTTCCTTACCGGTCATCTTTGATAATTCTTCTTTCATCTTATCAATTTCTGCGCCTTTACGGCCGATGACCAACCCCGGACGGGCTGTAAAAATAGTCACGCGACAGCGGCTCCCGGCCCGCTCAATATTAATGCGCGGCACGGAGGCTGATTCCAGTTTTGTTTTAAGAAGCTGCCTGATCTTAGCATCTTCCACAAGGAGCTTGCTAAACTCGCTCTTAGGGGCGTACCAGCGAGAACGCCAGTCCCTGTTCAAAGAAAGTCTCAGGCCAATTGGATTAGTTTTTTGTCCCATGTCTAGTCAATTAGTTCATGTCAGATAACACGATACGAACGTGGCATCCCCTCTTGAGGATACGTCCCGCCGAACCGCGAGCCTTGGGTGTAAAACGTTTGTATGTGCGAGCAGCACCCGTCACAGACTCCACAATCCGGAGAGAACCCTCTTCCAGACCAAAATTATTTACCGCATTGGCAACTGCTGACTGTAAGGTTTTAAGTACAGCACGGGCAGATTTACGCGGCACGTAGGCTAAAGCTGCTTGAGCGTCCAGAGCCTTCATACCATGAATCTGCCTGGTTACCTCGCGCATCTTTTGCGGAGACATACGAATATTTTTTGTTATTGCTAAAACTCTCATATTTATCCTTATTTAGCCTCCGCTTTTGCAGTATGAGCACCGTGCTTCTTAAAGGTACGAGTCAAAACGAACTCGCCCAAGCGATGCCCCACCATGTTTTCCGTGACAAATACCGGCAAAAAGAGCTTTCCGTTATGCACATTCAAGGTTAAGCCCACAAAGTCTGGAGTGATCATCGAACGACGTGACCAGGTTTTGATCGGCTTCTTTGCAGCACTGGCATTCATTTTTTGTACTTTGTCCATCAAGGACGGGTCTACAAAAGGACCCTTTTTAATTGAACGTCCCATAACTCACTTATCTCATTTTCATCGCACGTCCATCCCGGCGAGTCACGATGTAACGATTTGAATATTTCACTTTCTTACGAGTCTTAAAGCCTCTGGTTATAACACCCCAAGGAGTCACGGGGTGACCACCACCGGAAGTCTTGCCTGCACCACCACCCATGGGGTGATCCACAGGGTTCTTTGCAACCGCTCGACTCAACGGTCTGCGGCCAAACCAGCGAGAACGACCCGCCTTGCCGATAACCACATTCTCATGATCCGTGTTTCCGACTTGTCCGAGCGTCGCATAGCAGTCTTCTTTCACTTTACGGATTTCTCCCGAAGGAAGACGAATCTGCGCATACCCCTCGGAACGGGACATGAGCGTAGCCATTCCACCTGCAGCACGCACGAGCTGCCCACCTTTACCGGGGGTGAACTCAATATTGTGAATTGAGGAACCCATCGGAATATTTTTCAAAGGCAGACTATTGCCCAGATCGGCCGGTGCCTCAGGACCACTGACAACGCGCGCACCCACCTTTAAGCCGATGGGGGCAATAATATAACGTTTTTCGCCGTCACTGTATTCCAGAAGTGCCAGATAAGCTGTGCGCAAAGGATCATATTCAATCGCGGCAACACGAGCCTCAACGCCGTATTTATTCCGGCGGAAATCCACCTGACGAACTTTCTGCTTGTGTCCACCACCAATGCCGCGTGCTGTCACACGGCCCATGTTATTGCGACCACCCGTTTTTTTACGGATTTTGACCAGATTCTTTTCTGGTTTAGTTTTGGTAATCTCCTCAAAAGACGCTACCGTCAAATAGCGCAGTGAAGGAGTCAAAGGTCTAAAAGTTTTTACAGACATAGTATTAAGTCAGGCTGATTTTATCGCCTTGTTTCAACGTTACGATAGCTTTTTTCCAATCCGATGTCTTCCCGGCACTGGCCGTTCTCTGACGGCGAGTCTTACCGCGAACATTCATGGTATTGACCTTAACCACTTTCACCTTGAACAACTCTTCCACGGCTTGGCGGATTTGAATCTTGGTAGCCCGCTTGTCGGCAACCAGAGTGTACTTGTTCAATTCGGATTGAGCAGTCCCCTTCTCGGTGACACGCACCGTTTTAATAATATCAAAAGAATTCATGCTCTATTGGGTGATAATGCGTTTTTCGATGTTTTCCCAGGCTTTCCTGGTTACCACAATTTTAGGATGAGCAACCAAGTCAAAGGTATTGACCGTGGCGCTATTCACAATCTTGACTCTCGGCACATTGCGAGAAGCAAGGCGAAAGTTCGTGTTGATATCATCCTCCATAGAGGCAAGAAAGAGAACTTTACCTTCATCCAGACTCATGTCTTTAAGCATCTGAACAAACTGGCCCGTTTTGGGAGATTGCATCTTCAGCTCTTCTACTGCGATCAGGTCACCGGCGGCAACTCGATTGCCCAAAACTTTCTGGAGAGCCAACTGCGAAACCTTGCGATTCACCTTTTTGGAATAATCGCGAGGCTTGGGGCCGAAAACGACACCGCCGCCCACCCACAGAGGTGAAGCGAACGAACCTGAACGAGCGCGGCCGGTTCCTTTTTGTCTCCAAGGCTTCTTGCCGGTTCCAGCAACATCGCCCATAGTCTTGGTGCAAGCCGTCCCAGAGCGTCTGGCAGCGCGAATCGCTGTAACAACCTCGTGAGCAGCCTGGGTTCCAATCATTTTATTGCCAAGCTCTTCAAAACGCTCCAGTTGAGCACTGATTTCGAGCTGACCCTGATTTTTACCCTGTAAATCTTTTACTGTAATCTTCATGCTTTAACTCCTACTTCTGAACAGTGGTCTTGGGGTTCTTTTTGGATTCACGAATGATTACATAGTCACCTTCGGCGCCAGGCATGCTGCCGCACACAAGGAGAACATTGTCTTCGGGGAGAATCCCCACAATTTTTAAATTCTGCACCGTACGACGAACACAGCCCATGTGGCCCGGCATTCTCCTGCCCTTATCGACCGTACCGGGGAAGAGGCGGCAGCCAAGTGCGCCAGATCTGCGCTTCCATCCCTTGCTACCGTGTGTTGCAGGAGCACCGTGGAACCTATGACGCTTCACGACGCCCTCAAAACCGCGACCCTTAGTCATCCCAATGCAATCAACATAATCGCCCTGGGCAAACACATCCACGCTCAAGACATCACCTTGCTTGACCTTGAGAGAATAGTCGCGAAATTCACGCAATTTCTTTACGGGCGCAGCATTGTGTTTACGAAAGTGCCCAGCCATCGGCTTGTTGATCCGGATTTCCTTCTGATCATCAAAACCAAGCTGAACTGCGCTGTAACCATCTTTCTCAACAGTCTTACATTGTACCACTCGATTAGGACCTGCAAGGACTACTGTTACAGGAACAGCATTTCCCTCGGTATCGTAAATGCGGGTGTGGCCAAGCTTCTTACCTATTAAACCTACCATATTCCTTCTACTTTATACCTTAACGGTGATATGAACACCCGCAGGAAGATTGAGCTTCTTCAATTCGTCCACGGTTTTTGCAGTCGGATCAAGAATGTCCAAAAGGCGCTTATGAGTTCTTTGCTCAAAAGTTTCTTGGGATTTCTTGTCCGCGTGAGGAGACCTCTGCACGGTATAGCGTTCTACGCGCATCGGCAGAGGGATCGGGCCAGCTACGCGAGCACCAGTGCGCTTGACAGTATCCACGATTTCACTCGCGGACTGATCAATGACACGATGATCATAAGCTTTGAGCCTGATTCTAATTCTTTGTCCAGCCATATTTTTATTTAACTAACATTTATTCCGAAGGCAGGCAATCTTGCCCGCCAATCGGTTTACACAGTCCGTGACACTCTCGGCACGGATTTTTCAAGTATAACTTCAAGTACAGAAGCCGGCACCTGTTCAAAATGCGATGGCTCCATAGAATACGACGCACGGCCCTTGGACAGGGACCGTATAGCCGTAGCATATCCAAACATCTGCGCAAGCGGAACTTCGGCATTGAGTAATGTCGCATCGGATTTCGTCTCAATGGACACTATCTTACCACGCCTGCGAGATAAATCTCCCAGAAGATCACCCTGATATTCATCGGGTGTGCTAACTTCGACCTTCATTACAGGCTCGAGGACGATAGGATTAGCATTTTTGACTGCATCTTTCAAGGCAAAAATTCCAGCCATTTTAAATGCAAGCTCGCTCGAGTCCACTTCATGATAGGATCCTTCCAGTATGGTAACCTTCAAATCCACCATGGTATAGCCTGCCAAAACACCTGTATCGATCGCTTCTCGAATACCCGCCATCGTCGGCGCAATGTATTCCTTAGGAATCGTTCCGCCCACTACTTTACTTACAACCTCAATGCCCGCACCGCGGGTATTCGGTTCTACGCTGATAATTGCATGGCCATACTGACCACGACCACCAGATTGGCGGACAAACTTGCCCTCACCCTTGGCAGTCGAAGTAATGGTTTCACGATAAGCGATCTGAGGTTCACCCACAAACGCCTCTACCTTGAACTCACGCAGCAAACGGTCACGGATAATATCCAGGTGGAGTTCTCCCATGCCTGCAATGATCAACTGCCCCGTTTCTTCATTTGTGAAGCAACGGAAGGTCGGATCTTCATCGGAAAGTCTCTGTAAAGCGGTAGAAAGCTTTTCACGGTCAGCTTTCGTCTTCGGCTCTACAGCCATGCTGATAACCGGCTCAGGAAAAGTCGGAGGCTCCAAAAGAACGGGATAGCGCTCCAGACAGAGGGTATCGCCGGTGGTCACATTTTTAAGACCCACCACGGCCGCAATGTCGCCGGAGAATACTTTATCCACTTCCCGACGTTCATCGGCCTGGATCAGCATCAAGCGGTTAATTCTCTCTCTCTTGCCGATACGGGGATTATAAACCATATCGCTCTTCTGAAGAGTACCGCGATAAACTCGGATAAAAACTAATTTTCCTACGAAAGGATCACTCCAAAGCTTAAATGCCAGAGCCGTAAATTTACCCTGATCACTCGTCTCAACGGAAACGCTCTGGGTTAAATCTTCGGGATCCGTTCCCACTGCAGGAGGAATGTCCAGCGGAGAAGGCAAGTAATCCACGACCGCATCCACGAGGGGTTGCACAGCCCTCTTCCGGAAAGCCGTTCCGCAGAGAACAGGGACAAACTCCAAAGCGATGGTCAGACGGCGGATAGCCTTCTTTAAAAGATCCGGCTTCACCGGCTTTTCCATGATGACCAGCTCTGCGATTTCATCATCCTTGTTGGCAACAGCGCTGATGAGACGCTCCAATTCCAGAGAGGCTTCTTCTCTCATTTCGGCAGGAATCTCCCGAATGAAATAACGCATACCATCTGGATCGGTTTCATCATATATAACCGCTTTTTGATTGATGATATCGACTACACCCTGGAACTTATCCTCGCTGCCAATGGGCAGAACAACGGGATAAGCGTAGGCACCCAATTTCCGGCGCATCTCGGCGATCACCGCTTTGAAGTCAGCTCCCGTGCGGTCCATCTTATTGATGAAAGCGACACGGGGAACCTTATACTTGGTAGCCTGACGCCAAACAGTTTCTGATTGGGGCTGAACACCGCCCACAGCACAAAAAACAGAAACGGCTCCGTCCAGAACACGCATGGAACGCTCCACCTCTGCGGTGAAGTCTACGTGCCCCGGAGTGTCGATAATATTGATGCGATGAGGAATACCCGTATAGGATTTTGTAATCCCCTCTTCCTCCTTTTGGGTCCAGTAGCAGACAATGGCGGCCGAGGTGATCGTAATTCCACGCTCACGCTCTTGTTCCATCCAGTCCGTGACCGTATTGCCATCATGCACGTCGCCCGCCTTATGGATGAGTCCCGTGTAAAAAAGGATACGCTCAGTAGTAGTCGTTTTACCTGCGTCAATATGCGCAGCTATGCCGATATTACGAGTTCTCTCAAGCGGATAAGCACGATCAGCGGCATTGGGGTCAATGACCTTATTATGTATGTCTTTTGTTTCTTGCACCTAACAGAAAAATGAATTTAATAAAAACGCCCCGCCAAAATAAATCGGGGCGTATCTTTTCGAATGGATGGCTTTTACCAGCGGAAGTGGGCGAATGCTTTGTTGGCCTGGGCCATTCTGTGCATATCATCCCGTTTGCGAATAGCGCTGCCCTGTCCTTGAGCAGCTTCTGAAATTTCATTTGCCAATGCGTTTTCCATGGGCATTCCCTTGCGAGCATCTGCCAACGTCACAATCCAGCGAATAGCCAGAGAAATTTGGCGATCAACAGGCACTTCCAAAGGAACCTGGTATGTGGCACCACCAACACGGCGGGCCTTTACCTCCAGGCGCGGCTTCACGTTATCAATGGCACGTTGAACGATCACCATTGGCTCCACACCGGGGTTCTTCTCAGCCAGAACATCAAAAGCCTTGTGAACAATCTTCTGGGCTTTGGATTTCTGACCCCACTTCATCACTTTATTAATTAAACGGGCAACCAGGACGCTATGATATTTAGCATCTTCTGCAACAGCCCTACGAACAGCACGACGACGACGAGACATATTCTTAAAATTAACTCTTCTTGGCGGGTGCCTTGGGTTTCTTTACTCCATACTTTGAACGGCTTACGCGGCGTTTTTCAACACCAGCCGTATCCAGTGTACCACGAACAATGTGATAGCGGACACCTGGCAAATCTTTTACACGACCGCCACGCACCATAACAATCGAGTGTTCCTGGAGGTTATGCCCTTCATCAGGGATGTATGCGATCACTTCAAATCCATTGGAAAGACGAATCTTTGCCACTTTACGCATGGCAGAGTTCGGCTTCTTGGGGGTACGGGTCATTACCTGCAAACATACCCCGCGACGGAAAGGACAGCTGTCCAGAGCCGGAGCTTTGGACTTATAATTCAACTTGTTACGTCCCTTACGGACGAGTTGGTTAATAGTTGGCATTCTTTATATCGTTTCTGCGATCATCTGCCTTACGCAGACAGAGCGCGTTATCCTAGCAGTGAGACGCCAGTTTGGCAATCACTTCTCTTAACTTTTTTATTCAGAGAGCTACTTTCTCTCCAATTTCTTACATTAAACACTCCTTCCTAGAGGGATTTTTTTCGCACCCCCCCCGGGAAGGATAAAATTTAGGATTCAGTATCCTCGTCAGCTTCTTTTTCAAAGCTCTCTTCTTCGAACACATCGTGTGTTCCAAGTATTTTCTTGAGCTCTGAAACGCGATCCGGGTTACCCTCCGGTTCTTCTTCCTCTACGACAACCTCTTCTTCAACCGGTTTCACCAGCGGTTTGAGTTTGACAGAGTTGTAGGTAGCGAAACCGCTACCGGCCGGAATCAAGTGACCCATAATTACGTTTTCCTTGAAGCCGCGCAGAACATCCACTCTTCCGGTGGTTGCTGCTTCGGTCAACACTTGAGTCGTATCCTGGAAAGAGGCGGCGCTCAGGAATGAATCAGTCTGCAGTGATGCTTTGGTAATACCCAGCAACACCGGCTGACCTTCCGCGGGCCGTCCACCCATCTGCTCAATGCGTTTATTTTCCTCTTCAAAGGCGATACGGTCCACCTGCTCTCCCCAAAGGAAGAGAGAATCACCGGGCTCAGTAATGCGGACCTTGCGCAGCATCTGACGAATAATAATCTCGATATGCTTATCATTGATCGAGACACCTTGCGTCCGATAAACTTCCTGCACCTCGTTCAAAAGATGCTCCTGCAACTCTTGTGGACCGCAAACGTCCAGAATTTCATGAGGTACCACCGAGCCTTCAGTCAATTGCTGACCCTTTCTCACGTGGTCACCCTTAAAGACAATCACGTGTTTGCTCAGCGGAATCTGATGCTCTTCACTCTCACCTGTTTTCGGGTCCGTGACAATGACAGTCCGTTTACCCTTGACAGTAGGTCCGATATCCACGAACCCGTCGAAACGGGCAATTTCAGCCGCATCCTTGGGATGACGAGCTTCGAAAAGTTCTGCTACGCGAGGCAAACCGCCCGTAATATCCCTGGTTCTGGATTGGCGGCGAGGCGTCTTGGCCAATTGCGATCCCGCATAAATTTTAGCACCGTTTTCCACCACGATGTGAGCTCCGGAAGGAATGGGGTAAGCTCCAAGAATAACACCCTTATCATCGAGGATGTTGATCTGCGGGTGCATATCATCCCTGTGCTCAACCACCATCAGGTTTGTGGAACCGGAAGTGCTGTCTGCATGCTCCACTGTGATACCGTCAATGATATCCTGGAACTGGACCACACCATCACGTTCGGAAATAACCGGCACGTTGTAAGGATCCCAGCGGACCAGCAGCTCGCCCTTCTTCAACTCCGCACCATGCGGTCTCAGAATGCAAGCACCGATCACGATCTTATGTTCCTCAAGAACTTCACCGGCTTTATCAAGAACCGCTATAGAACCGTTCTTATTGAGCACGATTTGACCGCCGTCAATTTCTACGACGCGCAAATCCGTATAACGAAGCGTTCCATCATAGTGGGCACGAATCTCGGGCTGTTTAAATGTCTGGGATGCGGTACCACCGATGTGGAAGGTACGCATTGTCAGCTGAGTACCGGGCTCACCGATAGACTGAGCTGCAATAATACCGACTGACTCACCAATGCCTACTTTTCGGCCCGTGGCCAAATTGCGTCCATAACAACAGGCGCAAACACCAAACCGGCTCTCGCAAGTCAGCACAGAGCGAATCTTCACTCTTTCAATACCGACATCATCAATTGCATTCGCTACCGTTTCATCAATTTCTGCCCCGGCAGGAACCAGAATCTTGCTGCTATCCATCGGGTCATAGATATCATCGCAAGCATGGCGACCCACAATTCGCTCCGTCAGCTTGACGCGCTCCTCGTCTCCATCAACAATTGCGCGCACCCAAATACCGTTGAGCGTTCCGCAGTCTTCTTCACGAATGATAACATCCTGAGAAACGTCAACCAGTTTACGGGTCATGTATCCGGAGTCGGCCGTCTTAAGTGCAGTATCAGCCAGACCCTTTCGGGCTCCGTGCGTCGAGATGAAGTATTCCAAAACGGTCAATCCATCACGGAAGTTGGAAAGAATCGGGTCTTCGATAATTTCACCTGAAGGCTTGGCCATCAAACCACGCACACCAGCCAACTGGCGCACCTGCTGCTTATTACCACGAGCACCTGAATCCACCATCATGAAGAGAGGATTATACTCAGCCCTACCCTCGTTTTCCTTAAGCGTAGTGAGCATCACGCGTGCGATTTCATCGCTGCAGTGTGTCCAGATATCGACGATCTTATTGTAGCGTTCACCGCTGGTAATCGAACCCCGGGCAAACTGTCTCTGAGCCTCGTTGACCTGTTTTTGCGCGATTTCAATCTGCTGAGGTTTCTCCTTCGGCACAATCATGTCGACCATTCCGATGGAGAGACCGGCACGAGTAGCATAACGGAAACCAAACTCTTTGAGCCTGTCAAGAGTTTCAACAGTACGGGCATGACCGCAGTGCTTGTAGCAGGCACCGATCAGGGTGCCCAACTGTGACTTGCCGGCGACCTTGTTGTAGAAACCCAGCTCTTTCGGCCAAACCTCACTGAAAAGGACTCGACCTACGGTGGTTTCAATCAGGCGGTTTTCAGAATCACCAAAAATCGTCTTGACCTTGAAATCAGGATTCGCGATGCGGATTTTCTCGTGCACCCGGATTGATCCGTCCATGTAGGCGTAAATAGCCTCGAACTTATTGCCGAAGAGGTAAGGCTTTTCCCTGTTGTCTTCAGGAGTCCGGGGATCCGCAGTCAAGTAATAACAGCCCAGCGTAATATCCTGCGTAGGCGTCATAATCGGCTTTCCGCTGGACGGGTTGAAAATGTTGTGCGCTGAAAGCATCAGCAAACGAGCTTCCATCTGTGCTTCCACAGACAGAGGCACGTGGACAGCCATCTGGTCACCGTC
>DBPU01000062.1:0-9164 GCA_002305615.1 Verrucomicrobia bacterium UBA1412
GTGCAACCACCTTGGCCCCGGGATATTCTTTCCTCTTTTCGGCAATGGCTTCGGCCGTAAATTGGGTATGGACGTAACAGTAGCCGGGCCAGAGAAGCATCTCGCGTCCGGTCTTCTCCATCACCCAGGAGCCGAGATTCTGATCGGGAGTGAAGAGGATGGGGCGATCTTTCGGGCTGGCCGCCACGATTTTATCCGCATTGCCGCTGGTGCAGATCACGTCCGAGAGCGTCTTCACTTCGGAGGAGCAGTTGATATAGGAGATGACATAAAGCTCGGGGTGCTTCTCCTTCAATTTTCTCAGCTCTTCAGCCGGGCAGCATTCTTCCAGGCAGCATCCAGCGTTTGCATCGGGCAGGATAACGGTGCGGTCCGGGTTCAGGATTTTCGCGGTTTCGGCCATGAAATTGACCCCGCAGAAGAGGATGACTTTGGCATCGGTCTTGGCGGCTTCGCGAGAGAGCCCGAGGGAATCTCCCACATAGTCGGCAACATCCTGAATTTCTTTAATTTGATAATTGTGAGCCAGGATAATTGCCTGATGTTTCTCCTTGAGACGGCGGATTTCTGCCTGGCGCTCTGCGATCCATTCCGGCGAAAAAGAAGGGGCCGGTATCTCGATCTGGAAGGGATTTGCGCATTCGCAGTAACCCACGTTCTGGCAGTGGCGAACGAGAAAATCAGGAATTTCGATATCCATAGGCCGAACAATAGCAGAAGGAGGGGCGCTCTTCAAGGAAGACTAGGGCCTGTCGGGTGGTCGGGCTCGCGAGGAAATTATTGAGGATAAGATAGTTTTTAGGGGTATATAAGTCCCTGAAAATCAATTTAATCATAAAATTTCAAAGAATGATTATTCTGTGCCGTTCCCGAAAGAGATTCTTCATTTTAGCATTTATATGTGGGCGGAATTTTGGCAGAATTGCAGGGGCCAATGCGCTATTTTTGGAAATTTCATGACTTTGAGCCAGTTGCAGTTGAGGAGCTCGCCGCCCGGTTGGGAGTGAGCCCCTTGATGGCGCGTTGTCTTTGGAACCGGCGGGTGAGGACAGCTGAAGAGGCGGAGAGCTTTCTCGAACCTTTTTTAAAAAAGCTGGGTGATCCGTTTCTGATTCCCGATATGGAAAAGGCGGTCACGCGTCTGCTCCTGGCAAAGGAACTTGGGGAACCAGTCACGATTTTTGGTGATTACGATGCAGATGGGATTACCGCCGCGGCTATCTTAAGCGAATTTTTCTCGGTACTGGGCTGGAATTTCCAGGGCAGCTACCTGCCTATCCGGATGGAGGAGGGCTACGGGCTTTCGGAAGAGGGGATCGATCACTGTCTGAAGAGCTACCCGGAGACGCGTGTGCTCCTGGCCGTAGATTGCGGCTCCACTTCTTCCAAGGGGATTGAGCGTCTTCAGAGGGGAGGTCTCGATGTTATCGTTCTTGACCATCATCAGATAGACCATGCGGAGAGGCCCAATCCTTATGCGTTGGTCAATCCGCGCAATATCCCGGAGGGAGAGCCGCCGCAGCGACAACTCAAAGAGCTGCAAGCGCTCTGCTCGGCCGGTCTGGCCTTCAAGCTGGCCCATGCGATTTTGAAGAAAGGCCGCCTCGCCAATGAGGAATGGGCCGAAAAATTTGACCTCAAGGAGGTTCTGGACCTGGTCGCGCTGGGGACCATTGCCGATCTCGTCAAGCTCAAGGGAGAGAACCGGATTTTCGTGGCGCACGGCCTGAAGAGAATCGCCCAGACCCGACGCCTGGGGCTGCAGGAGCTTTTGAATTCGAGCCGTCGCCGGGTGGTTTCGGTGGATGACGTCTCTTTCTACCTGGCTCCCCGGCTCAATGCGGCCGGGCGCCTGGAGGATGCTCAGGTGGCGCTGGAGCTCCTGACGACTCCGGACCCGGGGCTGGCCCAGTGCCTGGCACAGCAATTGGAGCAGGTGAACCAGGAGCGCAAAGGGTTGCAGAATCGAATCGCCGAGGAGGTGATCAGCCGGGTGAAGCGTAATTTCAACCCGGAAAAGGATTTCGTGATTGTAGAGGGGAGCTTCGATTGGCACATTGGCGTCATCGGCATTGCGGCGGCCCAAGTGGCCAAGCAATTTCGGCGGCCGGTGGTCATCCTGGGCGGTAACGGCCAGAACTGGCGCGGCTCCTGCCGGAGTGTGGATGGTTTCGATATGGCTGAGGCCCTGCGGCAATGCGAGGGGCTGCTCCTGAACCACGGAGGCCACTCGATGGCGGCCGGTGTGGAGCTCGAGCTCAATCAGCTGGAGAGCTTCCGCCAATGCCTGAACCAGGTGGCCCACAAAGCGCTGGGGACTAAGGTCGTTAAGCCGAATCTGCTCCTGGATGCGGAAGTGAAGTTCTGCCAGATTACCCCCGAGAACCTCAAAGAGCTCCTCCGGCTGGCACCCTTCGGAATGGGCAATCCCTCCCTGACTTTTGCCGTTCGCGGCGCGCGGATGGCCCGGCCCTGGCGGAAATTCGGGCAGATGCAGCGGCACCTGAAATTATTTTTGAATGATGGCAGCGCGGAAACCGTCGAAGGAGTGATATGGAATTTCGAGGAGCCGCTTCCGGAGTTTGGTTCTTTTCTGGATATCGCTTTCGAGCCGACGCTTGATAACTTCAGCGGCCAGGAAGTCGTCCGGCTCAAAATACTGGATTGGAAATATAGCGAGGAATAACCTCAGCATCCCCTGTTGAACGTTAAACCGATGTTGACCCAACAAATACTTTTAAGAGAGCATGCTCAAATGGATCAGTAAACTACTGGCCAAGACGGCCAACTGGACGATGCTTTATCCAAAGCGGATTGTCGTTGCCCAGCTTCTCCTGGCCGTAGTCTCGATCTGGTACACGGTTGAATACCTCCAGTTCAGCACCAACCGCAATGAGCTGGTGGGCGAGGACCAGAAGTATCATCAGATTTTCCTCAAATATCAGGAAGAATTCCCGAATCAGGATGACATTGTGGTCGTGGTGGAGAGCGACAACTTCGAGCGCAACCGGATGTTCGTGGAGCTCCTGGGCGCCCGGCTGGAAGCCGAGACCAATCTCTTCACCGATGTGTTCTACAAAGGAGACATGAAGATGATGGGCAATAAGGCCCTGCTCTTCTCCGATGAAAGAATGTTGATCGATCTGGAGGCCGAGCTCAAAAACTACGCCCCGTTCATTCAGGATTTTGTCGGCATCACCAATCTGACCGATCTTTTCGATTATGTGAATGACCGCTTCATGCGGGCTCAGAAGGCCGAGACTCAGGAGAACCTGGATATGATCAATACGCTGCCGGCCCTGGATCGAATCCTCGGCGGAGCTCATGGCGCAGTTACCAAGCCCGGAGTCCCCATGTCGCCCGGTCTGGCAACTCTCTTCGGAAGCGGGGAAGAGGCCGAGCGGCAGCAGTATATCACGTTTGAAAACGGGAAAATGTACCTGGTTAATCTGCATATCGTTTCAAGCGAATTGGCTCCTGAGGCCGTAAGCCGGTTGCGATACCTGGTCGAAGATATCAAAATGCTGGTAGGGGGCGTAAATGTCGGCATCACGGGCGAACCGATTCTGGAGTTTGACGAGATGCAGCAAAGCCAGAAGGATACGACTCTCTCGAGCATTGTCTCCCTCATCCTCTGCCTCTTCATCTTCTGCTATGGATACCGGGAGTGGCATCGGCCTGTTGCGGCCACATTCTGCCTGCTCCTGGGGTTGATCTTTACGATGGGCTGGACCACGCTGGCCATCGGCCGACTGAATCTCCTCACCATTACTTTTCTGCCGATGCTGATCGGTCTGGGAATTGATTTCGGCGTCCACCTGGTCAGCCGCTTTGAGGAAGAGCTGGGCAAAGGGCGGCGCCCCTCCAAAGCGATTCATATTTCTCTGGTCAATACGGGGCTGGGGATTTTCACCGGGGGAATCGCCACGGCCGGAGCGTTCCTGGCGATGGGGCTGGGCAAATTCCAGGGAGTGAAAGAAATGGGGATTATTAGCGGCGGCGGACTCATCATCTGTCTGGTACCGATGATGACGATTTTGCCGATTCTGCTCCTCAAAGGGGCCCGCTGGAAACGCAAAAAACACGTTGAGAAAAAGATATCCCGATTCCGCCAGGAGATCGACCGGCTTTGGTTAAAATTCCCCAAGACGCTTTTTGGGCTCGGCCTGTTGGCGACGGCCGCATCCATCTTGTTTGCATTTCCCAGAGCCTATTTTGATTACAACCTGCTCAACATGCAGTCGCGCGGCTTGCCGGCGGTGGTTCTGGAACGTCGATTGATCGATGCCGCCACGCACTCGGTTATCTACGGGGTCGTCATGGCCAAGGATTCCAAGGAGGCGCTGCGGCTGCAAAAAGAGATGGAGAAGCTCCCCAGCGTCAGCCACGTCCAGTCGGCGGCACAGTTCATGGAAGACGACCGAGTGAGCGAAAAACTGGAGCGAATCGGCCGCATCAAGGAGATCGCCGAGCCGCTTCAGATACTGCCGCCCGAGCTCAACAAGGTGGACGTAGCCCGGCTGGACCAACAGCTTGTGCGTTTGCAGGGGTATGTGAGCTTTGCCATTGGCGAGGTGAAGGATAACCCCGACGAGAAAAATCTCCTGGAGACTCTTGAGAAGCTCTCGAATAGAATCGTTGATTTACGGCTCTGCTTCCTGCGTTATGACAACGAAGAGGTCTCCCGCAAGCTGGGCTACTACCAGTATTCATTTTTCAAGGATATCTCGGAGACTTTTCAATCGCTGCGGGACCAGGATAACAGCGGCCCTCTGAGGCCGGAGGATTTGCCCAAGCCGCTCCTGAACCGCTTCGTGAGCAAGAACGGCGTCTATGCGCTGGAGGTCTTCCCTAAGAAAGATGTCTGGCAGCGCGGCAATCAGGAGGAGTTCGTCCGGGAACTGCGCTCGGTCTATTCCGAGGTGACCGGCTCGCCCATCCAGCTCTATGAATATACGACGCTGCTCAAAAATAGTTACGTGGAGGCGGCCTGGTATTCCCTGGGAGCGATTCTGATTCTCCTCTACCTGAGGTTTCGCAATCCCACCTATGTCCTGCTGGCCCTGGTCCCGGTGGCCGTCGGGATGTGCTGGCTGGTCGGCTGCATGGTGATTTTCTCCATTCCCTTTAATCCGGCCAATATCATGTCGGTGCCGATGACCGTGGGTGTCGGCATCTCGGGCGGAATTCAGATATTGAACCGCTATCTCGAGGAGGGTAAACCGATGGTGTTGGCCAACAGTACGGGTCTGGCGGTGATTATCTCGGCCCTGACGACCATTGCCGGCTTCGGCAGTCTTATGCTCGGGCGCCATCAGGGAATTCAGAGCCTGGGCTTCGTCATGGGCGTAGGGACTCTGATGTGCATGATCGCGGCACTCACGATTCTCCCGGCCTTGATGATTCTCCTCAAACGCATCGGCTGGCTCACCCGCAAAGATAATTTGCAGGAGGGAATTCAACCTGAATAAGAACTGAAAAAGGAACGGTGGACGCATTGAAAACGAATTCTGGAGAAGCCTCCCTCATTTTTATGGGGACCCCGGAGCTGGCGGCTTACTGTCTGCGTCGGCTCATCGTCTCATCCGAAGAATCGGGCAAAGGGCTCTGGAAAGTCACGGGCGTGATTTCCCAGCCCGATAAACCCAAGGGGAGAAAACTGCAGCTTCAGCCCACACCGGTGAAACTCGTCGCCCAGGAATTCGGCATCGAATGCTTCCAGCCGCGCCGGGCACGCGACCCGGAGTCGCTGGAGTGGATCGCCCGGCATGAGCCCGATCTCATCATCGTCGCTGCGTATGGGCAGATTCTTCCCCAGGCTCTACTGGATATTCCGCGCCTGGGCTGCGTCAATATACATACCTCTCTCTTGCCTCGTTATCGGGGTGCGGCCCCCATCCAGTGGGCGATTTGCGATGATTGCCCCGAGACCGGAGTCGCCTTGATGAAGATGGATGCCGGGCTGGATACGGGCGATGTGATTTCGACCGCTACGACGCCGATTTGCGAGTCCGATAACTTCCAGAGCCTGCATGACCGCTTGGCCGATCTGGGTGCAGAGCTGCTCGTGGCGACGCTGCCCGATTACCTGGCCGGACGCATTACCCCAGTGCCTCAACCCGAAGGTGAGCACCTCTATGCGCGCAAGATTTGTAAAGAAGATGGGCACCTAAATTGGACCCGGCCGGTTCGCGTGCTTTCTTGCTGGATTCGTGCCCTGACACCCTGGCCCGGAGCGTTTACCTACCTGCCCGAGGGCGACAAGAAAATCCTCCTCAAAATCTGGGAAGCCGAAGCCGTCTGCCAAACTCCGCAAGCGCCTCCGGGGACGATTCTGGTGGCTGAGGGCGACGAGCTCCATATCGCCTGCGGGGACGGTATCCTGAAAATTCACAGCCTGCAGCGCGAAGGCAAAAACCGCCTCACTACCCGGCAGTTCCTCGCCGGCCATCGCTCTCTCCGGGGCACCTGCCTGGAATAGCTTTATATCGGGAGCTTAAAGGCGTCTGAAGCGTTTGCATTTTGCCGGAAGGTTTTTTTTGCATCCGAAGGATGCGCATTCTTAAGGTATGCGGAGCATACCCATCTCATAGCCCGGGGTCGCCAGACCCCGGGTACCGTCCGGTCCCCACACCTTCCACGACCCTGTAGGGGTCGCATCCGGGACGTCCGGAAAATCGGTCATTCTATGCCCTTTGATTTCTCCTGGGCGGCTTCATGAATGCTTTGGCTCATGAGGCGGTAGAGGGTCTGCATCTCGGGCTCGGCGCTCAGGGCATCGAGGTGCTTCTGAATCACGTTTTCATCATAGCGGATAGCCGGTCCGGTCTGTGCCTCCTGCGGCGGGAGTGAGTGCACTTTGCGGGCGGTTTCATCAATCAGGGGTAGCAATAACTCGAAGGGCAGACCCTCGGCGGCCAAGAGCTTCTCGGCCAGGGCGTAGCAGTGATTGGTGAAATTGCAGGCGAAAACGGCAGCCATGTGAATCGCCCTGCGCTGCCGGCTGGAAACTTCCCGGACATTTTCCGAAAGCGTGGAAGCGACTTCTCTGAGCAGGTTCATCTGGGCTGGCGCATTGGCCTCAAGCAGAATCGGGATGGAGCGGAAATCGACCTGCCGCGCTTTGCTGAAGGTCTGCATCGGGTATAAAACGCCATAGCGCTTCACGCCCGGGATCCGTTCCCAGATATTGAGCGGGATGCTGCCGGCGGTGTGGACCCAGAAGCGCTCTTCACGGCCCTTGAGCATTTCGGGCAGGAGCGTCTCCAGAGCCGAGTCCTTCAGAGCGACGATATAGAGCTCTGCATTGGCGGCCAACTTTTCCGGATTTGTCGTTGCCTCGCAGCCGAGCCGCCCGGCCAGTGCGGAGGCCGATTCTTGGCTGCGGCTATAGACCTGCAGAATCGGGAACCCGGCCCGGCTCAGAGCGCAGCCCAGATTCGTCGCCAGATTCCCGGCACCGACCAGAACAATCGGAAAAGTGGAAGTCTCCATCAGATTTTGATCTTCGCGATCAGTTTGCGAATTTTCCCCTCGCCGATAATTGGCGCATGGGGGTCTTCGGGATAGATGATGGCGAACTGACCCGGCAGAAGGTCGATGAAGAGGCTCGGGGTATCGGAGTAGAGGGCCATGTCGCAATCTTTGCTGAAATCCTGCGTCTTATTCTTGAGCTCGGAGGGAGCCAGCCAGCCGATCCGTTCCTTGCCCGAAAGGAGGACATGAACGTCGATATATTTGCGGTGAACTTCCAGCGGGCGCTTCTCCGGCGGCTCGCCCTCGACATCCATGTAGTTGATAAAGAGGTTATCGCCGTCGAGCTCGATGCGGCCCGGTTCTTTTTGGCTGAAGTCCGTGGCTTTGACGTAACTGAAAAGCTTTTTGAATGCCGGGTGAAATGCCTCGGCCCGCGCGCTGTCTTCTAAAGTTGAGATGATCATTTTTTTCTACGACCTGCGAAAATTTTAAACGCTCTTTCGTAGCCCTTCAAGTTTTCCCGCTCTCTTGACAAAAAAGAGGCGCGGCTGTACTTTCTCAGCCATGTCGAACGTCGGCGAAAATAGGATTTCAGGCCACAGACGGCTCGCAATGGTGAAATTTGCGGGACGGTGTGTCTTGTCTCTTTTTTTGCTGGGGGTTCTCTTTTTCCTGCCGTTGCATCTGGCGGCCAGTTGCCATCACGGCTCCCGCACAGAAAACGGCCATTCTTTGCAAACGGTATCTTCCTGTGACCGGGTGCATTCCCATCATGAGCATGAGCATTCCTGCCCAAGTGTTCATGAGGCCTTTGTGGTTCGGGGTGTATTCGTGGCTCACTTGGAAGGTCTGCTCCCTCCGGATATTCCTTCAGTAGAATGCGCTGCTATCCCGTATCCTGTGCTTCTCTTTTATGAAACCGAGCCGATCGCTCCGGTCGGCGTCTCCTCCAATCGGATTCGGTTCTCGCTTCGTCTTCCTCTTCTCATCTGATTTCAGATTTCTTCCCGGTTTTCCCTGAAACGGCCCAAGGGCAATTTATGCGGTAGAATTCCGCAGCTTTTCCGTTGCCCCCGGCCTCATTGAAGAAATAGAGATTTAAGAAGAAAAGAAGATGAAAAATAAATTTAGAAAATTGAATAAGAATTACAGATTCTACGGTCTGTGCGTTGCCCTGGCGCTTATCCTGGGCGCGGGTTGCTCGGATCGCTCCCATCCCGCAGGTGAAGAAGAAACTCATGCCGATACAGCTGAGCATGAAGGAGAGGAGGGCGTCCAGTTCAGCCCGGAGCAGCAGGAGCGGCTGGGACTGGAGTTTGGTGAAGCGCGCATGATGAACTTGAGCGAGCGCATCCGGGTTCCTGCCTGGGTGGAGCTTCCGCCTGCGGGCACGGCGACGATCAAAGCCGGCGTGGAAGGGGTGCTGATAGAGCTGGCCGAGGGCTTGGCACCGGGACGGCAGGTTCGGCAGGGAGAGGTTCTGGGAAAAATACGGCCTTTGGTCTCCGCCATGGATATCAGTGAACTGGAGGCGGGCTACCTCAAAGCACGCGCCGCCTGGGAGCAGAGTCAGACGAATTACGCGCGAACAGAGAAGCTTTTTGCCTCGGGCGCTAAATCCCAGAGAGAATGGGAAGAAGCCCGGCTGGCTCTCTCCATTGCCCAGGCGGATTGGGAGAAAGCCCTTG
>DBPU01000062.1:9227-11701 GCA_002305615.1 Verrucomicrobia bacterium UBA1412
CCGGCTTGGGGCTGCACGTCAGTGCCGGCGAAGAAATATTGAAGCTGGCCAATACGGACAAGCTCTGGATCAGCTCTTCCATCCCGCAGAATCAAATTCAGAGGATTGAGGATTTCCGGAGTGCCTACTATGAAATCGAACCCGGAAAGTTTGTGAGCACCGAGGGTGCTGCGCTCCATCGCAGCCCGGTTCTGGATCCGGTGAGCCGCATGGGGCGCATCACCTGGGAGGTTACGGCTCATGCCGGGGAGCTGCGGGCCGGCCAGTCGCTTAATCTCTATCTTGCCGCCAGCGAGGGCAGGGAAACGCTTGTCGTTGACCGGAGCGCGGTGACGGAAGTGGATGGAGAGACGGTCGTCTTTGTTCGGGAAGGTGAGGATTTCTTTGAGAAACGTCCCGTCCAGGTTGGCCTTCGCGATGGCGCCTGGGTGGGGATACTTTCCGGGCTTGAAGCCGGGGAGCCGGTCGTGACCCAGGGCGCCTACGTGCTGAAGCTGGCTGCCGGCCGAAGTGCTTTGCCTGACCCCCATGCCGGTCATGGTCATTAAATCGAGGAGCTCATAACCATGATGGATTATTTAATCAATTGGGCGCTTCGGAACCGCTCGCTCACTCTGGCTTGCGCGGTGATCCTGCTCGGGGTCGGCATTTACAATTCGCTGCGTATGCAGGTGGACGTCCTGCCGGATTTGACCTCTCCCTCGGTCACCGTGATGACGGATGCCAAAGGGATGGCTCCGGCCGAGGTGGAAAATCTGGTGACGCGTCCGGTCGAATCGGCCCTGAATGGCGCTCCGGGTGTGCGCCGCATCCGCTCCACATCTTCGCTCGGACTCTCAGAGGTCTGGGTCGATTTCGATTGGGGCAAGAAAGTGATGGAATCGCGTCAGGTCGTGGCTGAACGACTGGCTTCGATCCTTGATGAATTGCCCCCGGGTGTGGAACCTCCCCGGATGGCTCCGGATTCCTCGATTATGGGCGAAGTGATGTTCGTCGGGATGACCTCTACGAATCACTCACTCATGGAATTGAAGACGTATGCGCGCGGCGAATTCCGAAGGCGGATTTTATCGGTGTCCGGTGTTGCCGAGGCGATCGTCTCCGGCGGTGAAGAGCGGCAGTATCAGGTCAGGATCGACCCGGTCCTTCTGGCGCAATATGAGTTGACGCTGGACCAGGTGAGCACCGCACTCAAAGAGTCGCATCAGAACGTCTCAGCCGGCGTCATCAATGAAGGGGGGAATCAATGGCTCGTCCTGGGTGAGGGCCGCTTCCGCAGTGTGGAAGAAATCGGAGAGACGTTGATTGAGCTCAAGAATGGCCAGCCGATCACCGTGGCGGATGTCGGGCAGGTGCAGATCGCGCCACCTCTATCCCGCGGCTCAGCCGGTATCAACGGCAAGGAGGGGGTCGTCGTCGCCATTCTCAAGCAGACCGGTAGCAATACGCTGGAGCTGACCCGGGCTCTGGACCGTCTCTTCGACGATATCGTGCTCAATCTGCCCAAGGGGATGAGCCTGCATCGAAATCTGTTTCGTCAGGCCGATTTCATTGAGACGGCGATTGCCAACGTGGAGCAGGTTCTGTTTGAGGGAATCCTGTTCGTGATTCTGGTGGTCTTTATTTTTCTGGGCAATGGGCGCGCCACCCTGATCACGGTGGTGGCGATTCCGCTCTCGCTGGTATCGGCGGTTCTGTTCCTGAAACTGTTCGGAGTCACGATCAACACCATGAGCCTTGGCGGTATGGCCATTGCGATTGGCGCTCTGGTGGATGACGCCGTGATCGACGTGGAGAACGTTTTCCGGCGCCTGCGTCAGAACGCAAGCCGGCCGCCGGAGGAGCGTTTCCCGATTCTCAAGACGGTCCTCATGGCCAGCGTGGAGATACGGTCCTCCATCGTTTTCGCGACGCTCATTATCGGGCTGGTTTTCACTCCGCTATTCTTCCTCTCCGGGGTGGAGGGCCGCCTGATGGCGCCTCTGGGATTGGCCTATCTGGCAGCGCTCTTTACTTCGCTGTTGGTGGCCGTAACGGTGACACCCGTTCTCTGCTATCTCCTCCTGCCCGGATCGGCAGCGGTGAAGCGGGCGAGTGCCGCGAGCTGGCTCCAGGGACTGCAGCGGGGATATCGGTGGCTTTTGGAGCGGGTGATTGATTACCCCAAGGCATGGGTGTTCAGCACCTCCGTTTTCTTCATCATGGCGCTGGTGGCTTTGAGTCTGGCTGGGCGCTCCTTCCTGCCCGATTTTAATGAAGGTTCGCTCACGATTAACGCCGTGACGCTGCCGGGTACTTCGCTCCCCGAATCCGAGAGAATCGCCCGTGCCGTGGAGAAAACGCTTCTCGCTTTCCCGGAAGTTACTTCCGTGGGCAGGCGCACCGGTCGAGGCGATAACGATACGCATGGCAGCGACGTGGAAGGCTCTGAGTTCGACGTCAACCTTCAATTGAAGGAACGCTCGCGGGGAGAA
>DBPU01000095.1 GCA_002305615.1 Verrucomicrobia bacterium UBA1412
CGACGATGACGGATTATTTCGCGCTATTGAAAGAACCTCGCCAACCCTGGCTCGATGCCGGGGCGCTGAAAGATAAGTTCATGGCACTGAGCGCTCAATGTCATCCGGATAAATTCTCGGGCGTATCGCCTGAGGAAAAGGAGAGAATCGGCAATCAGTACTCGGAGCTCAACACGGCTTATCAGTGCCTGAGCCAAACCCGCTCGCGCCTTTTGCATCTCATTGAGCTCGAAGCCGGTACGAAGCCGACGGATGTGCAGAGAATCCCTCCCGGCACCGGAGAGCTTTTCATGGAGGTTGGGCAGACCTGTTCGCAGGCCGGCAAATTCCTGGAAGAGAAGCCCTTGAGCGATTCGCCTATGCTGAAGGCACGGCGTTTTGTGGAGCAGATGACCTGGACCGATAAGCTCACGCAGTTGCAGAGCAAAATCGGTTCGCTGGCTGCGGCTCTGGAAGGCGAGCTTAAGCAAATGACTGAGGCTCAGGCACAAGGGAGCCCTCTGCCGCTGGTGCGTCTGGAAGAAATTTACCGCTCCCTGAGCTATATCCAGCGATGGAATGAGCAAATCCGCGAAAAAATAGTGCAACTAGCCCTTTAGGAAAGAGACAATTCATCATGATGCAGATTCATAAAAGAAACTGGGCCAGGAGGATGCTGCTGCTCGGATGGGTGGCAGGATTTTTCTTTTTATCCGGGCAAGTAGACCTTCTCTGGTCGCAATCCAAATCGATTTCCCTACCGGTTAAGAAAAGAACTCAGGCCGCACCTCCTGCAAAATCCGTTTCCGTCTCGCCGAGCGGCTACCAGAGCATCATCACCTGGAGCAAGAAATATGGCTTCAAGGCCTATTGGGTCAAGAAATCGAAGGTGTTGCGCCTCTCCAACAGTAGCAACTCGCTGGAGTTCGAGGTGGACCGCAGCTGCGTCGTGATCAACGGAGTTCGGGTCTGGATTGGCAAACCGGTCAAGATCGTTAGCGGGCGTATCTCCATTGATGCTCAGGATATTGCTACGGCGCTGGACCCGATTTTATCGCCCAAGATACGCAAAACCGTAAAAGTCGTGCTGCTGGACCCGGGTCACGGCGGCTCTCAACCGGGTGCGATTTACCAGGGCAAGAAAGAGAAAGATTATGTGTTCCTGATTGCCAAGGAGACTCAGAGGCTTCTGCAGCAGAAGGGCTTGAAAGTAGTGATGACGCGGCCCGGCGACCAGACTCTGGGGCTCACGTCCCGCTCGGATATGTCTGCCCGGACCAAGGCGGATCTCTTTGTGAGCATTCATCTTAATGCGGCTTCGAGCAGCTCGGCCAAGGGCGCGGAGGTTTTCACGACGACTCCGGCCGGTGCGCAATCGACAAATCCGGACCGCTCCGGGAGCCGCGCATGGACGGCCGGCAATGCTAATGATATTCATAATGTCCTCCTGGCTTACCAGATACAGCAGGAAATGACGCGCCAGATCGGGTTTGAGGATCGCGGTGTGCGGCGTGATCGGCTCGGGGTATTGGTTGGCAATACGGTTCCGGCGGTGCTGGTGGAGGCCGGGTTCATGACAAACACCGAAGACCAGAAGCGGATTTTCGTGAAGAGCGAGCGCGACAAGGTGGCCCGTGCGATCGCTGACGGCATCCTGAACTACAAGAAGGCGGTCGAGACAGGGCGCTCCACCGTGGGCAGTTCCACCTCCAAGGGCACCGTCGTCAAAAAGCTTTAAGCTTCATTTACGGGAAAGAACCACAGATGAACACCGTTAGCGTCTGAGAGTGTCCATCTGTGGTTCTTGCTTTTCTTCTACTTCAAACTCTCGAGGAACTCAGCAAAGAGCTCATCCACAGTTTTTTGGGTCAATTCTTTGAAGAGCTCGTCCTTGTAAGTCCCCTGGCGCAGAGCCGTATTGAGTTTAGTGACGATCTGGGGATCTTTTTCCTTAACGAGCCAGGCCACGAAGGCTGCACCGCTCTTATAACCATCTTTGAGCGAGGCTTTTTCGGGGTTCACCGGAGGCCGCGGCGCATTGGGTTCAAAGACATAGAGCCGGATATAATCGGCAATGGCCTCTGTAATCCAGGGGATGTACTTGGGATAGGCCTGCACGACGTGGGTTAGCTCATGGATGACGGCGCCGGCATCGGTTCCGTTACGCGTGAAGAATTCCTTGGAAAGGAAGATGTTCTTGCCGCCGGTTCCCGCTACGCCTTTGGGGTCGCTGCGCACCGTGAGGTTCACTTCGGGATAGGGCTTGAAATCGGGTGAATTGAGCTCAGCCACGATTTTCGGATACCATTCAATGCAAAGAGCTTGCATCGCTTTCATCCAGCCTTCCATTTCGGGGGCGTCCTTGTACTGGATATTGATGGTGTATTTGAAATCGGGCAGAGCCACGGGAGCGGCAGCGGCAGCCTCTTTTTTGACCTCAGCGGCCCGCGCCTTATATTCTTCGAGGAATTCGCCGACTTTTTCCTGATAACCCATTCTGCCGAAATCCTTTTCTTCAGGAGTCAGTAGGACAATCGTGGGGTAGCCGGGGATATTATACTTAGCGGCGAGTGCCTTGCGGGCGGCCTGGATCTCTTCCGAGGGCTTGTTCCCTCTGGGGAAATCGAGCTCCACCAGAACGAGATTCTCTTTTGCGAAAGCTTTAAACTCCTCTTTCTGCAGGACATCCGCCTGGAGGCGCTTGCACCAGCTGCACCAATCTGAGCCGGTGAAGAGCACCATCATGTTCTTTTGATTTTTCTTGGCAGCGGCCAGCCCCTCCTGATAATCGGTAAGCCAACCCTCTGACTCGGCTGCCATGGCCGAAGAAGCCAGGAGCAGCGCGCCGGTTAAGATTGCAAATAATTTTTTCATATACGTATTCCGTGGGCGTGAGATTAACGAATAAGAAGGCATTGGGCAACCCTAAAGAGAGGCACCTCATCTCTATAAAAATAAGGAGCCGCAGTTCAGCGGCTCCTTGTTATGAGTTATGAGTTTATGATTAGAACAACAAAACTATGATGCGTCGGGCTGACCCTTGGCTACGGAGAGCGCATAGTCGCGGTTCATCCGTGCGATAAAGAGAGCGCTCACCTTCTTGGGGCAAACGGCCTCGCAGGCGTAGGTATTGGTGCAGTTGCCGAAGCCTTCCTTATCCATCTGGGAAACCATCTTCCAGACGCGGCGGTCTCTTTCGGGTTTGCCCTGAGGCAAGAGTCCCAAGTGGCTCACCTTGGCGGAGACGAAGAGCATGGCCGAAGCGTTTTTGCAGACGGCTACGCAGGCGCCGCAGCCGATACAGGCGGCAGCATCCATGGCCAGGTCGGCATCCTTTTTGGCGACCGGCAGCGCATTGGCATCGGCCGGGTTACCCGTACTGACCGAGATATAGCCTCCGGCCTGGATGATTCGATCCAGAGCCGAGCGGTTGGTGATCAGGTCCCGCAGGACGGGGAAGGGCTTTGCGCGCCAGGGTTCGATGGCGATCACGTCGCCGTCTTTGAAGTGGCGCATGTGCAGTTCGCAGGCGGTCGTGCCTTTCATGGGACCGTGCGGGGTTCCGTTGATGACCATGGAACAGGTTCCGCAAATGCCTTCGCGGCAATCGGAGTCAAACGCGATAGGGTCTTGGCCCTGGTGAATCAGCTCCTCATTGACCACGTCCAGCATTTCCAGGAAAGACATATCCGGAGAGACTTTCTTGGCCTGATAGGTCTTCATCCGGCCCGGTGAATTCTGGTCTTTTTGTTTCCAGACCTTTAAAGTTAAATTCATCTCTTTGCTCATTATTTGTAGCTCCTTTGGCTCATTGTTACTACTTCATATTGGAGGGGCTCGATATTGCGAACGGGTTCCTTGCCCGCACCCTGGTATTCCCAGACGGCCACATGAGAGAAATTATCGTCGTCGCGCTTGGCTTCATGATCTTCGGTCTGGTATTCCACGCGGAAGTGACCGCCACAAGATTCTCTGCGCTCCAGAGCGTCTCTGCAGATCAGCTCACCCAGCTCCATATAGTCGGAGACGCGGTTGGCGAGCTCGAGCGTCTGATTGAGCTCACCGGGACTGCCGGTGACCTTGAGGTTTTTCCAGAATTCCTCGCGGATGACGGCGATTTTCTTAATAGCCGTTTTGAGGCTTTGGTCGCTGCGGGCCATGCCGCAATTCTCCCAGAGCAGCTTGCCCAGCTCGCGGTGGAAGGAGGTCGGAGTGCGCGAGCCCTGAATGGAGAGCAGGCGCTTGAGGTGTTCGCTCGCGGCTTGCTCGGTCTGTTTGAATTCAGGCGCATCCGTGCTGGGAACGAATTTCTTGGAAGAACCAAAATAGTTGGCGATCGTGTAGGGCAGGACGAAGTAACCATCGGCCAGACCCTGCATGAGTGCGCTGGCACCCAGGCGGTTGGCGCCGTGATCGGAGAAATTGGCTTCACCCAGGACGAAGAGACCCGGGATTGTGCTCATCAGATTGTAATCCACCCAGAGTCCGCCCATCGTGTAATGGATGGCAGGGAAGATACGCATGGGCGATTCATAGGCGTCTTCGCCGGTGATGCGCTCATACATCTCGAAGAGGTTGCCGTAGCGCTCTTCAATCGCCTTTTTGCCCAGGCGGCCGATCGACTCCGCGAAATCCAGATAAACACCCAGACCGGAGGCTCCGACGCCGCGGCCTTCATCGCAAACCAGCTTGGCGGCGCGAGAAGTCACGTCGCGGGGAGCCAGGTTGCCGAAAGAGGGATAGCGGGTCTCCAGATAGTAATCGCGTTCGCTCTCGGGAATCTGAGAGGGCGGGCGCTTGTCACCCTTGGTCTTGGGGACCCAGACTCGGCCGTCATTGCGCAGCGACTCGGACATCAGAGTCAGTTTGCTCTGATGGTCGCCGCTGACGGGAATACAGGTTGGGTGAATCTGCGTATAGCAGGGGTTGGCGAAGCCTGCGCCGCGCTTGTAAGAGCGCCAGATAGCCATGGCGTTACAGCCGCGGGCATTGGTGCTCAGGTAAAAAGTGTTTCCATAACCGCCGGTGGCCAGAACGACCGCATCAGCAGAATAGGAGCTGATCTTGCCGGTCACCATGTCGCGAACCACGATGCCTTTGGCTACGCCATCGACCAGAACCAAGTCGAGCATTTCGGTCCGGGAATAGATTTTGACCTGACCTTTGGCGACCTGGCGGCTCAGTGCCTGATAGGCGCCGAGCAAGAGCTGCTGGCCTGTCTGGCCGCGAGCGTAAAAGGTACGGGAGACCTGTGCGCCGCCGAAAGAGCGGTTGGCCAGGAGTCCGCCGTATTCGCGGGCAAAGGGGACACCCTGAGCAACGCTTTGATCGATGATCGCGTTGCTGACCTCAGCCAGACGGTAGACGTTGGCTTCGCGGGCGCGGTAATCGCCGCCCTTGATGGTGTCATTGAAAAGACGCTGAACGCTGTCGCCGTCATTGGGGTAGTTCTTGGCAGCGTTGATACCGCCTTGAGCAGCAATGCTGTGCGCGCGGCGTGCTGTATCCTGATAGCAGAAGCAGGTGACTTTATAACCGAGCTCACCCAGAGAGGCCGCGGCAGAGGCACCAGCCAGACCGGTTCCCACCACAATGACGCTGAATTTGCGCTTGTTGGCCGGATTGACCAGCTTGCATTCCTCCTTATAACGGCTCCACTTCGTAGTTAGGGGGCCCGAAGGTGTTTTGGCATCAAGTTTCATGATAAATTTTATCCTTTCTAATGATTTACTTCAGGATTCCCAGCATACAGACGATCGGAATGAGCGACATTCCCGCGAAAAGGAAGATCACCGCCGCACGGGCAGCAAGTCTGATATAGAGCTGGTACGTTGAATTTCTCAGGCCGAGTGACTGGAGAAGACTCTCCAGACCGTGCCAGAGATGCAGAGCCAGAAAACAGGTGGCGACCAGATAGAAGAAGCCGGCGATCGGATGGCCGATTCCCTTCAGGACGACATGGTAAACATCGGTTACTTCCTTTTCACCGAGCATCGTTTTGGCTTCGGTTAATTCGGGGCGAACCGCTCCCGCCGTCAGGTCCAGCACGTGCCAGATGACAAAGAAGAAAATGGCCACGCCGCCCAGAACCATCATCTTGGAGGCGAAATCCGCATAGGGATGAGTATTGACCACATATTTGACAGGACGCGCAGCCCGGTTTTCCACCCAAAGGCTCAAGGCCACAACAATATGCACCAGGGCGATTGTTCCCAGTCCCAGCCGGTAGCCCCACAGAATGGCGAAGTTGGACTTCAGTAACACCGCATACTTGTTCAGGGCATCAGCCCCTAAAAAAAGCTGCAAGTTACCCAATAAATGCACAAACACGAAAGCCGCCAGGGCGACTCCGGTGATTGCCATGATATATTTTCTCCCGATGGAAGACAGGAGGATAGCTTTAATGAGATTCATGCTTTTTATAGTTAGTCTCTGGAAAAAACAAATGCCAGCGAAGTACTCCACGTGCTTTTTAAGGGAATCTTGCCAGCCCTCTATTTTTGAATGGTTAGACGTGGAACCGTCAAACTCGCGAAGAGTGAAACATATTCAGAAACGAATGACAATGAAAAAAATATCGAAAAGGAACCCTCCCGTTTCATCGGAATGGTCACGGTCAAATAGAGAGAAAAAAGCCTATTTTTAAAGGGAAATATGCTCCGGGATATCTCCAGAGGAGCCCGACATTATCCCAGAATAAGAACGAATCACCCAGGAATTCAATGGCTTAAAAAGTGTCTTTAAGAGACCGTCTAAAAGCTAATCCAGATCGCAGACCACGCGCATGCCGTACATTTCGTGGTTGTCTTCCGGATGGCCGTAACCGCGGTTGGCGCAACGGCATCACTCCCGCCAGACCGACTCCTGCGGTGAGGATGGAAGGATTTCTTCCTTTGTTGGTTAATTTATTTTATGGCCAATATGTTGTCGTACACCTCTTGTATGATCTAGTGGAGGCAATGTAATCGGTGCCTTCGTAATAACAATATACAGTAGTTGTTTCATCAATAACATTACATGATGCAAAGATATTTGCCACACCCTTGCAATAAGGTACATTTCTACATTCAACAGCACCAGCTAGACCTTGTATATGATCTGACTTAGCACTACATATTCTAGTCCACCCAGCAGCATAGGTCACAACTACACTTAAAGACAAACATATTAGAGTTGAGACTATACGTATTTTATTTTGTATTCTTTTCATAACAAAAATCATTTTTATTATTTTTTGCTTCTATACCAATAAATAAGAAAAGGGAAAATTAAAATAAAAAATGTTATACCGTAAACCCATAAAACATTTCGTTCAGGAGTGTTTTCATCCATTGTGGCTGCAGATACCGCATCTTGAAACTCAATATCCTGGGTAATGTCTGTCAATGATTGTAGTTCACCCGTGCTAGATAAATATGTTTTAGTAACGGGGATATTCCCTTCTGCCAAAAAACGATTCTCTCCCACCCAGGTTTTGTCAGGAACATTAAATTGGAAGATATTATCAGGAACCCCTTGCTCGATATTATCCACCTCAATCCATGAGGTCGTATTCATTATTTCCTCACGGGGACCGGTGCCCAAATGGGATGTGTGAACTATGGCTTTTAAAGGGAAATCCTGCCCCAGAATATTGGTCCATTCTTGAACATGGTATTCTGCATCTATCGTTTGAATATTCGCTTTTGATACTTTCTTTTTTTTGTAAATCCCGTTTAAATATATGCATCTTTCCTCTCCGTGATAAGCTCTATAGCTCTCCAGCATCGGAAAAGTTGCGTTTTCATCATGGATAGTCCATTGTGCTGGGACCATCATTTTCCGCTTCTGAAATTCGATACCTGCCGAAAAAGGAGGTTCTACATCGCCCGCTCCGTTTTTCCCGCCCAAGTATTCTCCAGCGCAAAAAGCAGCCCATAATAGCCGATAGCCGGCAGGCACTTTCCCTGAATAGATGTTAAGGGAATGTTCATTGCCCGGAGTCGGTTCTTCATTTGACGGAGCAAAATGCGTGAGCTCATACGTGTTGGTTCCGTTTTGAGAGCCATATTCAAAGGGTTTGGGAGGGAGTGCTTCCGTTGGTGAAAGCATTTCTTCCGGAAGTATCAACATTTTCCAATCTCCCTTGTTATAGTAGAAAGTAACAGTTGATGTGTTGGTATGCCCCTTCATCACAGGCAATGTAAAATAAAGCTTTCCTGTTACGGTATACCCATTCTGGAAGGCTGTCTCATTCTTCTGAGTTTGTGAATGTGCGAGTGATACCGCCCATAAAGCCAGCAAACAACCGGTAAATTTTATAACTCTATTTCTCACTATTTAAAAATTTATACTAGAAATAATTTTTTTGATTTTACAATATAGTTTAATATTATTGTGATAATACTTCCCGCAATCATAAAAATTAGAATAAATAATGAAATCTGATCAACAGTTTTTTCCGCAAGACCAGTCCATTCTGAAAAAGAGCCCATACAGCCACAACTACTCCACGTTGGATAATAGTACCAGATTCCTATACGATAACCGACAAAACATGTTGATAACCAGAGTAAAAGAAATGCTTTTACTTGTACAGAGTGGAGTAAGAACAAACAGATGACTACCACTATTTCCAAAGTTATTGCTAGTGAAGTGACAAAAAAAGACGAAAACTCATTGAATAGAGGGTCAGGTTCTGATAAATAACGCGTATTATTTCCAAAAAAAGACATGGCCTTTGCTGTTGCTGTGAAAAGCAGCAACACAGCCACCGTATAGAAAAAGAAAGAACTCTTATTTTCTATTTTTTCCAGACTTCCCTGCGATCTAGAAAACATATATAAGGAACCTCATAAATACTTCCCATCACAATACATTGTATTGCGAACGATTCGAATGATTTTCGGAATATCTCTTTTTTATAACCAAAACTCCAAAACAAACGGCCCACCCCCGACGCTATGAATGTCGACTCTTGCTGTTCGTAGCCACTCCAATACGTTCATTGCCAAATCCATTACAAAACGTATGATAGCACTGCAGTTCCGTTCATGTCAACAGAAAATAAAATATTTTTGTCGCAGAGCATTGCCCGCACTGCCTCAAAAATAGGCGTACCGAAAAGGGAGAGTGGGAAGAGTGGTTATTTAAAAAGAAAAAAACTTCCTGTGTTTTTCACGGAAGCCCGATATTTCCCCGGAAAAAGAGCGAATCACCCAAGAATTCAATGGGTTAAAAAGTGTCTTTAAGAGACCGTCTAAAAGCTAATCCAGATCGCAGACCACGCGCATGCCGTACATTTCGTGGTTGTCTTCCGGGTGGCCGTAACCGCGGTTGGCGGAGCGGCAGCTGCGTGCGCTGACCAGCCAGCATCCTCCGCGCAGGACCAGAGTCTGAGCTTCAGAGATTGAAGAACCATCGGGGTCGGTCACAGGGCCGGAAGGGTAGGGGGCATAGGAATCCGAGCACCATTCATAGATATTGCCGTGCATATCGTGGAGACCCCAGGCGTTGGGTTTCTTTTCGCCGACTGGATGAGGTGTTTTGACCGCGTTGCGCCCATACCATGCAAGCTCTTCCACGTTCGGGCACTTGTATTCGTCGGTAATGTTTTTGCCGCTGTTGAGGGCGGTTTTGGTACCGGCACGGCAGGCATATTCCCACTCAGCTTCGGTGGGCAGACGCCAGGTTTTGCCAGTCATCCGGGAGAGCTTGCTCAGGAAATCCTGGCAGTCGTTCCAGTTGAGGCTATCGGCAGGGACCTTCGGGTGCGGCTGGGCAAAGAAAGTGTGCTCGTCACCCATGACCGCCTTCCACTGGGCTTGTGTCACGGGATATTTGCCGATTTTGAAGCCGCGAGTCAAGGTCACTTCATGCTGGGTTTCATCGCTCAAGCGGCCTAATTCGCCCTGGGGACTGCCCATGAGGAATTTGCCGGGAGGAACTTCGACCAGCTCGATTCCCGGGTTCAGTGTCCGGGTGGTCTTTTTCCTTCCGAAGAGTGTTTTCAGGAAACCTTTCAATGCGCTCATCTGTTTTTTAAGTAAATCCTTAACGATAGGTATACCGTAGATAGGCAGGAGAAAAGAGCTCCCGCCCTGTGGCACATAAGTTAGCACGAATAGGAAAACTCTCAAGACGAAAGGAGTTTTTTCTTCTCCATGCCCCCAAGCGGACGGGTGTTATAAAGTGTTCTCTAGTCCAGTTCGATAATGCGGCCGGGCTTGACAAAGGCGACATATTTGCGGCGTACCGGCAGGTGGTAAATCGCCTGCATCGCAAAGGCGT
Organism: Verrucomicrobia bacterium UBA1412; assembly: GCA_002305615.1. Lineage (GTDB taxonomy): Bacteria > Verrucomicrobiota > Verrucomicrobiia > Limisphaerales > UBA1412 > UBA1412. Next base: position 10,249 of record DBPU01000095.1, read on the forward strand.
AGAGGTTGATCTGGGGTGCGTGTGAGAGGGCTTTTTCGGGGCAATCTTTCGCGTCGACCTGGTCGGTTTTATAATCCAGGACCCAGATTTCATCCTTGCCCAGCATCAGGAGGTCTATGACACCCTGGACAACGATTGATTCATCGGTGCCGGTCAGGATTGAATCGAAGCCGACCTGGGCGAGGTCTTCATCTTTGAGCAGAATGGAGAAAGAGACTTCACGCTCCACCCGGTCCCAGCGCTCCAGAAATGCCCGGGCGATATCGCTCTGCCAGAACCGCTCGACCTGCGGGAGCATCTCCTCGCTTGCCGTCTGGGCCTCTTTTGGTGACAGGGCTCCGGCTTCCGTCATTTTCTCCAACTGCATCCGGTAGAAATCCGAAGATGGAGGCGTCTGAGTAAACTCGGGCCGGAGCTCCAGCCGCTCCATGATTTTGTGGAAGAGCGAGCCTTTCTCGGCCGCTTCTTGCATCGCATCCGAAGAGGGCATCGGGTGGCGGTTCCGGTCGGTGCCTCGCCGCAATTCGGAGATTTTTTTGAGGCTGGTCACCGAGTTTTTGCAAGGGATATCGACGATGGATTCATAGGGATAGACCCAGGGCGTTATTTTCTCGCGTTTCTCCCGGAGTTGTTTCAGATAGTTATCGATCAATATCTCTTCGGGGATGACCTCTTCTTCTATTTCCGTTTGGCTTACCCCGCTTGAAATTTCCAGCATGACCTTGAGCGGAGGATCGGTCGGGATCGTGATCTCTTTTTCTCCCACTGCAAAAACGTCCTTCGCCTCATCGGCAGAAATATATTGGTTTAACCAGCCCAGGAACCATGCAGCGTAGGTGACTCCCTCCAGGAGGAGACGTTCGGCAGAGAACGGGCCTGCGACTTCGGGAGTTTTTTTAGCCTTAGATTTTTTTCCGGTTTTTTCAGCTTTTTCGGGTTCTTCAGGAATCTGCGATTCGTGAGCCGGGGCGCTGAGGCAAAGAAAGAGATAATCGCGCGCACGGGTCATGGACACGTAGAGAATCCGCATCTCTTCGCCAATGAGTTCGCGCGTCTCCTTCTTCTTATAAGACCAGACGCCGAGCGTATCCAAACGTTGCGGGTAACCCTCCGGAGTGAACCTTCTGGCATGCAGGAAAATTCCGTCCTCCTCATTGAAACCGAGTCCATCTTTGAGTCCGGCTTTTTTTATTTCTTTACCCATGCCGAGCAGGAAGACGATTGGGTATTCCAGTCCTTTGCTTTTGTGGACGGTGCGGATTTGCACGGCGTTTGAGCCTGTTGCGGAGTTCGCGCTGGTGTAATCGGAAGAATTGTTTTCCCGGATATCTTTGATGTATTTAAGGAAAAGGGGGATGCTCTGGCTGCCCGAGGGGTCGAAGGTCCGAATGAGGGAAATGAAACGGCGGATGTTTTTGAGTTTCTGTTCCGGAAAGGGCAACGCGTAGAGGCAATCCTCGTAGCCGGTTTCATCAATAACTTTTTCCAGCAGGTCTGCGATCGTCAGGTAGCGCAGGCGGCCTCTCCAATCCTCATATTTATTTTTGTAATCAAGGAGTTTCCTGGTCAGCTCCGGGTAGTCGATGTAAATGGAGTTCTTACTCTCGGCGGCATCCAGGCTCGCGGTGTCAACAGCCTCCCAGAAATTACCGCGGGGATAGAGCGTGCGCAGTTGGATAATTTCAAGCTTGGTAATCCGGATAAACGGCGAGAAGAGAAAGCCCAACAGGGGAATATCCTGCCGGGGGTTATCCAGGAGCTGGATGATGTTCATGAGGTCCATCACCTCCACACAGTCAAAAATCGGGATCCCCGGAGCCACAATGGGAATAGAGCGGCGCTCAAACTCACGGATGAAGATGGGGGCCGTTTCATTCAGGCCTCCTCTGCAAAGCAGTGCAACGTCCGACCACTCCATCGGCCGAGTCGGGGGTGAGTCAGGGCTTGTCTCACCCTTGTGTGAATCCACTCTGATCTTGAGCGTTTCTTTGAGTTTCAGGAGCTTTTCGGCAACCAGTATCGCCTCTTTCTCCGCATCGGTCAAATCTTCCTCCGACGATTCTTCATCATCATCCTCTTTGCTGGAAGCCTTCTTCTCTTTAACGTTCCAGATAATCTGAACGCGCGGAATTTCTGAGTCAACCGCCGGAGCGCTGGCTTCCAGTTTCGAGTGTTCCCCAAATTCAACTGAGCCCACTTGCTTCTTCATCAGATCGCGGAAGAAAACATTGGCAAAGTCGAGGATATCGGCCTGGCTGCGATAGTTTTTATTAAGCGGATAGTAAGTCCAGTCTTCCGAGCTTCCATGTGCCTTTTCCTCATACTCGCGGAAGACGCGCGGGTTCGCAAGGCGGAAGCGGTAGATGCTCTGTTTGACGTCGCCGACAATGAATCTATTATTGCTGGCAACAGCCGAGATGAGGGCATCCTGGACGCTGTCGGTATCCTGAAATTCATCCACGAAAATAAAGTGGTAGTTTTCGCGCAGAGATTCCGCGATCGGTGTCGGCTCTTTTGTCTCTGGGTCGCGCAGGAGCCGGAGTGTAAACTGGAGTTGATCAGAAAAAGTCAGGCCGTTCTGAAATTCTTTCTGACGTTTGAATTCGGCTTGGAATTCTTCCAGGAGCTTGAGCAAGAGTATGGCGATCCAGCGGGTTTCATTCCACCGGGAGGTGAGCTCTTTCTGAGCCACGCTCCAATCGAAAGGTGTCTCCGGATCCAGACCGAAGCAGTAGAGGATTTCGAGTATTTTATTTCGGAAACCCTTGATCCCGCTATTGAGGCGGCGTGAGCGGCTTTCCGTGGCCTTGACGAATTCCCCCAGGAGAGTGATCTGGTTTTCTCGGCTGGGGTGACTGAATGCATTTGCGAGGGCTTTGCGCATCTCGTCAGTCGCTTTTTCTCCCCAGATATCGTCTCC
>DBPU01000120.1:0-471 GCA_002305615.1 Verrucomicrobia bacterium UBA1412
GCTGTTGCCCAGGGCCAGGATCGTACTCGAAAGGACGTTAAAGAGGACCGAGACGTAAATGCCTGCCATGACCACGATTAAATACCGGTAGGCATCCTGGAAAATCTCGGGCGGAGTCCGCAAGAGCTTCAAGATATCCTCGGTATAGACGACGCCAAAGAGGGTCATGAGCCCACCGATCAGGGCGCCGCAGATAATCGTCGTGCAAAAACTCTTCCGGACCCCGGCCTCATCCTGAGCGCCAAAGCGCTGGGCCGTGACAATCGCGAAACCGGCCGAGGAGGCATGAATAAAACCGATGATAAAAAAAAGGATGCTCCCGGTACAGCCCACGGCCGCCAGGGCGTGAGGTCCAAGAGTCCGCCCGACGATAAATAAATCAACCGCATTGTAGGTTTGCTGAAAAAAATTCCCCAGAAGAAGGGGGATCGCAAAAAGAACAATGAGTTTGACGGGACTGCCTTTTGTCAG
>DBPU01000120.1:514-3401 GCA_002305615.1 Verrucomicrobia bacterium UBA1412
GGGGCCGCAAACTCCTTAGAATGAGGCGATGAGGATGGTTGAATTTTTGAATCGGCTTCGCCGCCCGACCTTTCTTGTAGCCCTGGTGCTTTCTTTCGCCTTTTTATCTGGAGGATGCTCGGTCAAGAGAATGCTCTATGTGAAGGCAGCCAAAGCCGCAAAAAGAAAAGCAGGCGAGATACGCGAGCGCAGGGAATCAGTGAATACACCCGAACAACAATCAATCGGCACGGATGCCAAGGATGCCGACGTTGAAAAACTCCCCGAATATTAAAGGAATCTTCTTTATTGAGAGAGTGCAACTCCTTAGAATGGAGGCGATGAGAATGGTTAATTTTTTCATTCTGATTCGCCGCCCGGCATTTCTTCTCACCCTGGGGCTTTCTCTGATCCTCCTGGCTGGGGGGTGCTCGGTCAAGAGACTGGCCTTGAGGAAGGTAGGCGACGCCCTGAGCCAGAGTACCGGCGGTACTTTTGTCTCGGATAATGACCCGGAGCTCATCCGGGACGCCCTCCCCTTCAGTCTGAAATTGATGGAATCCATCCTGGCTGAGACGCCTGACCATATACCGCTTTTGACCGCCCTGAGCAAGGGCTTTACGAGCTATTCATTTGCTTACCTGCAAATGGAGGCCGATTATATTGAGGCAGAGAACCTGCAGCAGGCCCGTGCGATGCGCGAGCGTGCCCGCAACCTTTATCTGAGGGCCCGCAATTATGGCTTGCAGGGTCTGGAGGCAAACCGGCCCGGCTTCACGAATCTCTTTTTCAGCTCTCCGGAGCTGGCTCTGGCGACCCTGAAAACATCCAAAGAAGAAAACCGCAACCTGGTTCAGTGGACTCTCTCGCCCTGGGCCGCCGCGATTTCTCTCTCCAAAGACCGCCCGGAGATGATTGCCGATCTGCCCTATGTCGAGGCGATGATCGAGTGGATGATCCACTGGGAAGGCTATGAGGAGAACCCGGTTCTGGGATCTATCCTGATGTCCTTTGAAAGTGTCCGGACCCATATCGCTCCCGAGGAGGGAACTTTGGAGGAACGAATCCGGCGTGATTTCGATGGAGCGCTTCGGCAAAGCAAAGGCCTCCTGGCTGGCCCCTACGTGACGCTGGCCGAATCGGTCTCGATCCAGAATCAGAATGCCGAGGAATTTAAATCGCTTTTGGGAAGCGCCCTGGCCATTGATGTCGACCTCTACCCCGAGGCACGGCTGGAGAACCTCCTCATGCAAAAACGGGCACGCTGGCTCCTGGCGCAGGCCGATGACCTGTTCCTGCCCGAGCTGCCCCCGGAAGAATAGAAATCAACCTCAATTATTTAATAAACAGAAATGAAATCAAAACTCTTCAAGACGCTCTGCGCTGCCGCCTTGGCACTGGGGCTTTTCACCTTTCTGCAAACCCAGACCCAGGCCCAGACCAAGCTCCGGATGGGCACCCTGGCGCCGCGGGATACGACTTTCCACAAAACAGTCATGGATATGGGCGAGGCCTGGAAGAAAGCCTCGGGCGGAAAAGTCACCCTCACCGTCTATACCGACGGGCAGATGGGCAGCGAGACCGATATGGTCCGCCGGATGCGCGTGGGCCAGCTCCAAGCCGCCATGCTGACGGTGGGCGGATTGCAGGCGATCGAGCCCTCCGTGGGCGCCCTGCAGAATATGCCGTTAGTCTTCCGCGATTTTGATGAGCTGGACTACATCAGCGCCAAGCTCGAACCGGAGCTGGAGAAGAAGTTCGCGGAAAAGGGATTCGTGGTTCTCTTCTGGGCCGATGCGGGCTGGGTCCGTTTCTTTTCCAAGAAGCCGCTCCTCATGCCCGAGGATACCAAGAACCTGAAGCTCTTCGTCACGGCGGGCGACACGGCGACCCTGGACATCATCAAATCTTTTGGCATTAAAGGCATCCCCCTTTCCGTCACCGATATCCTGACCGGACTTCAAACCGGTTTGATTGATGCCGTGCCGACAATCCCTCTCTATGCGCTCACCGGACAATTTGACGGGACGGCCTCGCACATGACCGACATCAACTATGCACCCCTGGTCGGCGCCACGGTGGTTACCAAAAAAGCCTGGGATGCCTTCACTCCGGAGCAGCAAGCTCAATTCAGAGAAGCCGCCGACGTAGCGGGCGACAAGATACGGGCCCGGAGCCGTATTGAGGCCGATGAATCGGTCCAGGCCATGGTCAAGCGCGGTCTCACGGTCCATGAACTCAGCCCTGCTCAGAAAGATGCGTGGTCGAGCTTCATGGAGAAAAATGTCTACCCGGTCATTCGCGGGAAAATCGTCCCGGCCGATAAATTTGATGAAGTGATGAAACTTCTGGCCGAGTACCGCACGAAACAAAAAGAGGCTCCAAAAGAAGTCGCCCAGCAGTAAAGGGACTTTGAATCGGCTTTTGCGAGGCAGGTGTGCCCTGCCCTATTTGAACGCTGTATGTCATTTTTGAATCGGATTCTCATCATCTCGCGCCGGAGCGAGAACGCCCTCCTGGTGAGTGCCTTGGCACTCATCATGGTTTTGCCCATGGCCGAGGCGATTTGCCGCCTGTTCGGAGTCGGCATTTCGGGCGCACAGCCGATGATCCAACACATCACCCTCATTATCGCCATGGTGGGAGGTGCGATTGCGGCACGGGAATCGCGTCTGCTCTCGATCTCCACCCTGACGGCCTTCCTCAAAGAACCGGTCAAAGTCTGGAGCAATCTCTTCGCGGGCGCCTTCGCCGTGATGATCACCTGCGTTTTCTGCGTGGCCTCCTATCAATTCGTGATGAGCGAGCGGCCGGCGGGCGATATCCTGGCCTATAACATCCCTAAGTGGTGGGTACAGATGGTGATGCCGATCGGTTTCGGGCTGATCACTCTCCGGCTCTGGTGGCG
>DBPU01000120.1:3425-5922 GCA_002305615.1 Verrucomicrobia bacterium UBA1412
CGCACCTTTTCTGGCCGTTCCTCATTCTGCTCCTGGTGGCAACGGTGCTGGGGGCGCCTCTCTACGTGACCTTGGGCGGAGCAGCGGTGATGCTTTTTTGGAGCGAGGGCTCCACGGTGGATGCACTGCCGGTCGATCAGTATAGCCTGGTGACCAACCCGACCTTGCCGACCCTGCCGCTCTTCACCCTGGCCGGATATTTCCTAGCTGAAGGCGGTGCCTCCCAGCGGCTCATCCGGGTCTTTACGGCACTGGTGGGCAGCATCCGCGGTGGCACGGTGATCATGACTTTTCTGGTCTGCGCTTTCTTCACCACTTTTACCGGAGCCTCCGGAGTTACCATTCTGGCCCTGGGCGGACTCCTCCTGCCGGTCCTGCTGGCTTCCAAATACAGTGAGAAGAATTCTCTGGGCATCGTCACAAGCGCCGGAGCTCTGGGCCTGCTCTTTCCGCCCAGCCTGCCGCTCATCCTTTACGCCATCATTGCCGGCAACGTCACGATCCAGCAGATGTTCCTCGGGGGGCTCATCCCCGGCATCATCATGCTCGCGATCATGACCACCGTGGGAATCCTGCAAGGTCCCAAGGGCGCCCGGGCCCAGCGGCAACCCTTTGAATTCAAGGAGGCTTTTGCCGCGCTTTGGGATGCCAAGTGGGAACTCGCCATCCCGATTGTCGCCGTAGGTGCCCTTTTCAGCGGGACTTTTACGCCCGTGGAAGCCGCCTCTCTCACCGCTCTCTATGCGTTCTTTGTCGAGACGGTGATCTACCGGGATCTGAAGTTCATCAAGACCCAGCCCGAAAAGAAAAATCTGCCCCAGACCATGGGCGAATGCGGACTCCTGATCGGCGGCGTATTGCTGATCCTCGGTCTGGCACTGGGCTTCACCAATTACCTGGTCTTTGCGGAAATTCCGACTCTGGCCGTGGAATGGGTCTCGGCCCATATCAGCTCGCCCTGGGTTTTCCTGCTTTTCCTGAACCTGGCGCTCTTTGCCGTCGGCTGCCTGATGGATGTCTATTCGGCCATCGTGGTGATCGTGCCGCTCATTACGCCGCTGGGACTGGCCTTCGGGATCGACCCGATTCACCTGGGGATTATTTTCCTGGCAAACCTCGAAGCCGGTTTCCTGACTCCGCCTGTCGGGATGAACCTTTTCCTTTCCTCCTATCGTTTCGGCAAACCGATGGTCCTGATCATGAAAGCCGTGGTGCCGATGCTCCTGGCCACCGTCTTTACGGTGCTCCTCGTCACCTATATCCCCTGGCTGACCACCTGGCTGCCGAGCCTCTTTAACAAATAAAACCCTACTTGAAGTTATGAGTACTCCTATCGTCACCAAAATCCTTCACACCCGGATGCGCGTGAGCCATCTGGATGAAACCGTCCGCTTCTACACTCAGGTGCTGGGCCTGCAGGAGGTGCGCCGGATGCCCTCTCCGAGGGGAGCGCAACTGGTCTTTTTGCGTGCGCCCGAGAGCGAGGAAGAGATTGAGATCACCTGGATTCCGGATGCCGAACCGGTAAAGGTACAGCCCGACCTGATGCACATTGCCTTTCGCGTGAAAGATATGGAGGCTTTTGCCGCGCATATCCGCAAGCTGGGGATCCAATTCAGCGACGGGCCCACGAAGCTGGCCTCGGGCAGGATTATCGCCTTCATCGACGCGCCCGAGGGTTATGAGGTCGAACTCATTCAATCGCCCGGAATGTAACCGTAACCTCTCCTCCGCCGGAGAAATTAAAATAACATGACACGCGCTACTATAATTCCGCTTCTGGTCACGGTGATTCTGCCGCTCCTGTGGCTCTTCGCCGAGTTCCGGGCACAGAAAACGTTCCGGATGGCTCTCGGGATTGTGGCCTTCCTCTGCTCATTAGCGATGATTTTCCTGATGGCCTGGGTGACGAAAATCGGACTGGTGCAAAACAACTCCGAGTCGATCCATGCCGTCCTGGAGGCCGGTATCTCCGAGCTCGAAGATGGACGCGTGGAGCGCACCCTCTACCTCCTGCGCGATCTCAACCGGGGCTATAAGCCGGTGACCCGCATTCAGGAAGATTACCTCAATAGACTAAACCAGACCGCAACGCTCCTGACCAACAGAGCGGAGCTCGACCCCAACCTCCTCGCCAATACGCCCTTCACCAAAGAGACCTGGAGCGGCTACTGGCAGAGCGATTCGGGCCGCGGTTTCCTGATCCACCCCAACTATTCCCAGTACGATATCTATCGCGACAGGACCGCCGAAGGAGTCGCTCCGGTGAAGATGGCCTCCGTCTCGGTCTCGGAAGATTTTAAGAAACTCCAATTCCAGGAGTCCGATCTCTACCGCTATACGCTCACCCTCGATAATAAATATCAGGCCAGTGTGGAAATTTACCACTTGGACTCCCGGGAAACGGAGAAAATCCAAACTCTCCGCAAACTGGTCCTCCCCACGGCCGAACAGATGAAATATACTACCCTCCCCCCCGGGAATGAGGAAGGTGCCG
>DBPU01000041.1 GCA_002305615.1 Verrucomicrobia bacterium UBA1412
CAAAGAACGAGAATCATGCGTTACCTCAGGAAGAACGAATCGGTTGAGCGGTTGAGTAGTTGAATGTTCCCATACGGGGACTCAGGAATATTTCAACACGATACGGAAGACGATGTTTCCGGCATCGCGGAAACGTTCGGTCAATTTCTCCTGAAGCTCCTGCAAGTTTTTATTGGCCAGAAGGTTGACCATGGAAGTATCGGCTTTATTAAAGAGCTCCTGCATGAAGACGAGCATGATGCGATCCGACTCCGCTTCGTAATTGAGGAGATTGGAATTCATTTCCTTGATTTGCTCCACGTTAGGATTCTTGCGGAGCTTTTTGACCATATCATAGAGGAGGTCTGCGGATTGCTCCAGGAGCTGAGACTGCCTGTTGAATTCTTCGTGCTTGATGGCATCTCTGAAGAGGAAGTACTGGGAAATGAATTTTTCTGAAGTTTTGCTGATCTTGGTCAGTGAGGAGGTAAGAGCTTCGATGTCTTCCCGTTCGAAGGGGGTAATGAAAGAGACGCACAGTTGATGCGCAATTTCATCACTCAGTTCCTTGCTTTTTCGGCGTTTTTGGACGATGCCGTCAACGGAAGCTACGTCGCCCGGATGAAGCAAAAAGTGAGCGAGCGTTTTAACACTGGATGAGCTTGACTGGGCAAGAGCCTCAATCAAGTCGAAGAACTTCTCATCGCGACAAAAAAACTTCTGCAACGAAAACATAAGATCTCGGTTGGGCGGGGCGGGTGCCAAGCCGTTCCAGGATCGAGTGTAGCAGAAATGAGTGCACTGTAGAAATAAAAATGTCCGTGGCGTCGATGGAATCGGGGTTTTTTTAATATAAGTTATTTATAGTGAAAGGGATACATATTATTTAAAATTTTTAAATTTTTTAAAAAAGGAGAGACAGAGAGGGGGGAAGGCAGGATGTCAGGTTTAAAAAGGACGATTCCCGTTGAGGAATCGTCCTTAAAAAGAGACTTGTCTCCCGCTCCGGAAAAGACCGGGAGCGCAGAACTCACAAAGAGGAGCAGACTCCTCAGAGGGTTCAATTACATTTCAGCATGCCGCGCGGCCAACATGGCAGAGAAGCGTGCGACTTTCATCTTGCGGCGTTTTTTCTCGCAAGGTTTTTCAAAATAACGGTGATTGCGTACCTCGCGAATAACACCTTCGCGGTCCAGACGCTTTTTCAACCGACGCAGAACACGCTCAAGCGGTTCGCCTTTTCTAACTTTTAATTCAGTCACTTCTAATTCACTCCTCTCCAGGCCCTACCGAGGGGAGACGGGGAAACCATCATTGGTTACGCCCGAACGCCCTATCGGCCTCAAGGCAGGGGGAAATTAGAGCGTAAAAAAGGGGTGGTGTCAAGCAATAGAGAGAGAAAAAAGTTGGCTAAAAAAACGATAAATTCCTTGAAAAGGCAGGGGTAAACGTGAGATGATAGTCCCCACGTATGAAGAAACTATCTCGTAGAAGGTTTTTGAAAGCCGGTTCATTCGTGGGCGCTGCCGCGATGATCGGTTTTCCTACCATTATCCCCTCCCGTGCTTTTGGAGCAAACGATAAGATCGTGATGGCCACGATTGGCCAGGGTGGTCAGGGCAATGGAAACATGAGGGCGTTTTTGGCGCCGGAGTCGGTCCAAGTGGTGGCGGTTTGCGACGTAGACAGCAATCGCATGAATGCGGCAGCACAGGTCGTGAATGAGCGTTATGGCAATCAGGATTGCCGGAAGTACAGTGATTACCGTGAAATCATGGCTCGCAGAGACATTGATGCGGTTACGGTTTGTACACCGGACCACTGGCACGCCATTATCAGCGTGGCAGCAGCCAAGTCGGGCAAGCATATTTATTGCGAGAAGCCGCTGGCCAACTCGATTGCCGAGAGCAAAGCGGTTCGTGATGCCGTGCGCAAGTACAACGTAGTGCTGCAGACCGGTAGCCATGAGCGTTCCCGCGCCAATGCCCGTTATGCGGCGGAATTGGTTCGCAACGGCTATATCGGCAAGTTGCAGACCATGTATATCCAGATGCCGACGGTTGAGGCGCATCATCAGCAGATTCGCCAATTCAAGGAAGTACCTCCTGGCATGCAGAAGATACCTGCGGAGTTGGATTTCGATTTCTGGATGGGTCACACTCCGGTGGTGCAGTACTACAAGGAGAGAGTGCATCATCAGTGGCGTTTCAATCTGCTCTACGGAGCGGGCGAGATGTCTGACCGCGGTGCGCACGTGATCGATATCGGCCAGCTGGGTAACAACAGCGATGATACGGGCCCGGTCGAGATCAAGGCACGCGGCTGGGATGACCAGCATGGTATTTATGACACGCCGATGGAATTCGAGTTCGAGAACACGTATGCCAGCGGAGTGAAACTGGTTGGCGGTACGGTGGTCCCAGAGGGTACGAGCCCCGGCGGACGCGGCATTAAATTTGTCGGTACCGATGGCTGGGTGTTCGAGCATATTCACGAGGGAACGCTGGAAGCATCGAATCCCGAATGGCTGGAATTGATTGACGAAAACGGTCCTCTGGGCAATGAAAACCGTGAATTGCGCAAGCAGTTCAAGATTGACCTGGGCCGCACGAGCAGCCACCACGGCAACTTCCTGGAATGCATCCGCACGGGGAACCGTCCCTTTGCCGATGTGGAGATCGGGCACCGCAGTTGCACGATTTGCCTCCTGAACATGATCTCGATGCGTCTGGGCCGCGCGATCAAGTGGGATCCGGTTGCAGAGCAGATCGTGGGCGACGTGGAAGCGAGCAATCTCATGATGCCGTTCTGGAGAGGTAACTGGCCACTCTCATAGTATAAGAGCTTCTTTTTAAGAAGTTATTTTTCGAGCAAGGGATGCGGTTCTGAAAGGATTCGTATCCCTTGTTGATTTTCAAAGAGGAGAAACGGTGGCAGGGGTGAAAAGAGGTCAAGAGGCTTCGGGGCAGGAGAGACAGGTGATTCTGGCGCAGGAAGCGGAGGATTTTCTGGATTATCTTTCTGCCGAGCGGGCGGCTTCGGTCTATACGTGCCGGAATTACCGGCAGGCGCTGGAGGAATTCAGCTCGTGGTATGAGACAAGCTATGGGGGACGTGCCGATTGGCTCAAGCTGAAGCGGGAGGATTTCCGATCCTATCTTCGGAGCCTGGGAGCCCGGAAGCTCAAACGTGCTGCGATCCACCTGAGATTTTCGGCTTTGCGATCTTTCTACAAATTTCTGATTCGGAGAGGGCTGCTCGAGACGACGCCCATTAAAGATATTTCGATGCCGAAACAGGAAAAGCGGTTGCCGAAATTTCTCACGCAAGAGCAGGTTGTCGGACTGCTGGAGGCGCCTCTGGTTGAGCTGGAGCGGGTGCAGAAGGGACGCAAACAAAGCGGCAAAAAGGGAGAAGGAGCGCAAGAGCCCTGCTTCAAGTATGAGCAGAAGGTTCATGCCTGTTGGCGAGACCAGGCGATTTTGGAAGTTTTCTATTCATGCGGGCTGCGTATCAGCGAGCTCTGCGGGCTGAAGGTGGAGGATATATCCTTTGGCGGCCAAGCGGTGAGGGTGATGGGTAAGGGGAAGAAAGAGCGGATAGCACCGATCGGTGCACCGGCTCTGGAGGCAATCCGGCGTTACTGGAAAGAGCTGGGAGCGGTGCCCGAGGCGAAAGAGCCGGTTTTCTGGAGTTCGCGCTCCAAGGCAGAGGCACCGACGGCGAGGCTTATCCAGCATAATCTCAAGAAATATCTGGCACTGGCGGGTCTGGACCCCTCATTTACACCGCACAAGCTGAGGCACAGCTTCGCCACGCATATTCTGGATGCGGGGGCCGACTTGCGGAGCGTTCAGGAGCTCCTGGGGCACGAGCATATCGTGACGACGCAGATTTATACGCATGTGACGGTGGAGCGGCTTAAACGGGTGTACGATCAAGCGCATCCGAGGGCGTGAGACCGGCCCACTTTTAAGAAAAGAAAAGACGTCCGGGGATTCCCAGACGTCTTTTTCGTATACTCTCCAAAGAGGAGTTATTTCTCAATGAGGTCGGCGACAGCGGCGGCTTCTTCCTTGAGCTCGGCAACGCTGGCATCAATCCTTGAGCGGCTGAAATCATTGATTTCCAGACCCTGGACGACGTTCCAACCCTTGTTGTCGACGCGGATCGGCATGGAGCAGATCAGACCCTTCTCAATTCCGTAGGAGCCATCGGAGCAGACAGCCACGCTGGTCCAATCGGTGGGGTGAGTGGGAGTGCTCAAGCTGGCCACGGTGGAGAGAGCGGCATTGGCAGCGGAGGCAGCCGAAGAGGCACCGCGGGCTTTAATGATGGCGGCACCGCGCTGCTGGACCGTGGTGATGAATTCACCCTTGAGCCAGGCTTCGTCGCTGATGAGGTCGGTGGCGGGTTTGCCCTGGATGCGGGCATTGTAGAAATCGGGATATTGGGTGGCGGAGTGATTGCCCCAGATGACCAGGTTGGATACCTGGCTGACAGGGACTCCGGCTTTCTTAGCAAGCTGAGCCTTGGCGCGGGATTCATCCAAGCGGGTCATGGCGAACCAGCGGTCAGAGGGGATATCTTTGGCGTTATTCATGGCAATGTAGCAATTGGTATTGCAGGGATTGCCGACGACCAGGATGCGGACATCGCTGGCGGCGTTTTTCTGGATGGCCTTGCCCTGGCCGGTAAAGATTTTGCCGTTGATGCCGAGGAGGTCTTTGCGCTCCATACCGGCTTTGCGGGGGACGCTGCCCACCAGCAGTGCCCAATTGACGCCGGTGAAACCCTTATCCAGATCAGAGGTCAGGATGACATCCTGGAGGAGCGGGAAAGCGCAGTCGCTCAGCTCCATAGCCACGCCTTCCAGAGCGGGCATACCGGGTTCGATTTCGATAAGGTTGAGGCTAATGGGCTGAGAGGGACCGAAGACGGCACCTGAAGCCAGACGGAAAAGGAGGCTATATCCAATTTGACCGGCAGCGCCGGTAACGGCAACTCTGATAGGAGTATTCATGGTTAATAATATTTAATTCGTTTTTTGGTTATTAAAGGGTCGCTCAGCACGTTGGGCTTGTGGATAGAGAGCTTGGTGCATTGCTGCGGATAAACGCCCGCCCGAGAAGTGTACATCAGAGGCGTAACATTTTCCAATAGAGAAATGAATACAAAATTCAGGGTGTCACGGAGAAGGGCACTGGCGTACCCGCCAGGCGTCGTAGAGGAAAGTGGCGGAGGCACAGGCGACGTTGATGGAATCGGCCCGGTTGCTCATGGGGATGGAGACGGAGGCGGAGCAGGCATCCAGGACGGCAGGAGGGATTCCCTGGCCTTCGTTGCCAAAGGTCAGGCAGAGATCGCCGCGGGTCCAGTCATAGGAGCCCAGAGTGTGTGACTCCGCATGAGGGTGAGCCGCAATGACCTGCATGGAACGTGAGCGGAGCCAGGAGAAAGTTTTACAGATGTCGACGCCTTCGACGATGTTGATCGAGAAGATATTGCCTACGGAGCTGCGGATGGAGCGCCGGAGCCAGGGATTGCAGCAGAGGGAGCCGACAATCACGGTCTGGATACCGAAAGCTGCGGCGTTCCGAATCATGACGCCCAGGTTTTCGGCATTGGCCAGTTCATCGACGGCCATGAAAAAACGGGGAGAGGGTGAGCGTTCCCAAGCCTCCTGAAGGGAGAGTTTGGCCGGGATCTGACCGATGGCCAGGACGCCCTGATAGTACTTGTAGCCGGTCAGCTCTTTGAGGAGCTCTTTATCGGCGAGGAAGATATCGAAATCTTCCGGGCGTGCATCACAAAGGGGCTGGAGCCGCCGGTAATACTTTTCGGGCATGAGCGCNNCCTTCAGCGATGAAGATGCCCTGCAAATGCTGGTCGTAAGAGCGCTTCATCGTGCGATAAGGCTCAAGCTCCGGCAAAAGGAGCGAGGTGACTGTGCGAAGCCGGGTCATCTTTCTTCAATGTGAAGCTAAAGGCGGCTGCGCTAACCGTTACTGTGTTGCCCCGCCCCGGGAACGAAGGAATCTGATGAACCGTCGGATTCAAATTTCGAGCCCGGAGGGTAAGGGGTAAAAGAATTGTTTCTCTGATACCTGTTACTCTGCGTCCGATTTCCAGAATTCGAATCCCTCGAGGAGGATTCCCGTGAAGGCGAGTTGGATCCCTGAGGCTGGCGCGGATTTCTATTGGACTGGTCAGGGCGCCTATAGGGGCGGTTGCCGCCCGGGCCGCCCTGTCTGCGAGGGTTATAGCCGTCTCTGCGATCACCGCCGCCGCCGGGGCCTCGGCCCTGGAAACGGGGAGCGGTTTCAAACTTATTAAAGAAATCGCGGCCGATCAGGTAGAGTAAAATACCGATCAGGATGAAGGGGATCAGCGAGAGCGTGTTGGACCAGGATCCGGCAAAGAAAGGATTATGAGCCTGGGCCCAGGAGAGAATATTATTAGCGACCGTCGGGAAGACTCCGACTACAAAAGCGATCACGATACCGGCGATGGCGCCGCCGGCAATATAGCCTGAAGCCAGGAGGACACCGGGGCTCTTATCGCCTTCGGCAGCCAGCTGCTCGGGGGTGAGCCTTCTGTGTTTGTGTTTACGCTTGAGGTGCCAATCGACCAGGAGGCGAATTATACCGCCGGCAAAGATCGGGGCTGAAGAGGAGAGAGGCAGGTAAAGACCGACAGCGAAGGCCAGAGAGGGGACTTTGCACATTTCCAGGAGGACGGCAATGACGACACCGGTCAGGACCAGTCCCCAGGGGAGCTCCTGACTCAGGATGCCTTTAATGATGGTGGCCATGAGGGTCGCTTGAGGAGCGCCGAACTTGGGAACGACGGAGCCATCAGGGCGGACGGAATAGGTGCCGTTGACACCCGGATCGACCATGTAGGCGATGGAGCCATCTTCGCGGGCGAGATATTCGCCGACGCGTCCCGCTTTCGGGTCCTGGTTGAACCAAACGTGATATTGATTGGTATCCTGGCGGCCCTGAATGCCGGCCAGAGTGGTTTTTTCTTTGAATTGTTCAGGGTCAGCCTTGAGGTTGGCGGGGTAATTGGTCATCAATTTCCATTGGGGCAGGTTGGTCTCATTGACGAGGTAGCTGCCCGGGGAGAGGAGATTGGTCTGGCCGTTATATTCGCCTGAAGCGGGTACGGAAAGGAGACGATACTCTTTGTTGTCAGGGAGCCACTCGCCGGAGAAAAGGGGTAATTGATCGGTTTTGGAGAGAGGCGGTGCAGAAAGAGTGACGCTTTCGTAGCTTAAATGGGGGACGTAGATGGTGCCGGCGGTGTTGAGGCGCATGAGGACCGGGCCCAGGATGAGGGCTGAGCAAAGGGCACCGATCAGGATGGCGATCTGCTGATATTTCGGGGTTGCTCCGACGAGGAAGCCGGTTTTGAGGTCTTGAGAGGTGGTTCCGGCATTGCTGGCGGCGATAGCCACTACAGCGCCCACGGATAGAGCCGTTATATAATAGGCGGGTGAGGTCCAGCCGATCACGAGGAAGACCAGGCAGGTTAAAATCAGGGTGGCGACGGTCATTCCGGAAATAGGATTGGAGGAAGAGCCGATTTCGCCGGTGACGCGGGAGCTCACGGTGCTGAAAAGGAAGCCGAAAACGACCAGGAGCAGAGCGCCCAAAATGTTCATTTTGAGAGCCGGGGTCAGAGTGATGGCCGCTACGAGGAGGACGATGCCGATCAGTACGAATTTAAGAGGGAGATCCTGATCGGTGCGACTTCTTTGGGTTGAACCGCTGACGGCGTTGCTGACCATGCCGAGGCCCGCACGGATGCTGCTCCAGATGATGGGCATCGACTTGCAGACGCTGATGATACCGCCGGCTGCGACGGCTCCTGCACCGATATACATGATGTAATTGCCGCGGACCTGGTCGGGGCTCATATCTTTAATGAGCATCGTGGCTGGGAGGAGCGGCTCGGGTAGCACATCGCCGAAATATTTAATGAGGGGGATGAGGACCAAATAGGAGAGGACACCACCGGCGCACATGATGCTGGCGACCCGGGGGCCAATAATGTAGCCGACGCCCATAAGCTCAGGCGAGATTTCGGCTGCGACGGAGCCGCCCTTATAGATACCGCTGAATATACGGGTGGGGATTTCTTTCCAGAGGTGGAAGGCTGCCATGGCGGCTTTGTAGAGGAGACCGATGCCGAAGCCGGCAAAAATCAATTGTCCGCTGAGGGCCCCCGTTTTGGATTTTTGAGGGGCATTCTGGGGTCTATTGAAGCGTCCGGGGCGTTGTTGATCCTGGGCCATCTGTCTGCTTTGGCCTGCATCGCCCGCTTTCAAGACTTCGGCGCAGGCGGTTCCTTCGGGGTATTTTAAGACTCCATGCTGCTCGACAATGAGGGCTCGGCGCAAGGGGATCATCATGAGGATACCCAGGCAGGCGCCCAGAGTGGCTACGACCATGATGCGGCCCAGCTCGAGCTCGAATCCCAGAAGCATGATGGCCGGCATCGTGACGCCGACACCAAAAGCGATGGATTCACCGGCCGAGCCGCCTGTCTGGACAATGTTGTTCTCCAGGATGGTGGCGTTGCGGAGGCCAATTTTGGAAAGGAGCTTGAAGATCGTGATGGAAATGACTGCGACCGGGATGGAGGCGCTGACCGTGATGCC
>DBPU01000063.1 GCA_002305615.1 Verrucomicrobia bacterium UBA1412
CCGATATCATGAGCCAGTGGACCGAACTGGGAGCAACATGGAATAAGGGCCAGGAGAGTGTCCTTCGCTCTTTAGAGTTGATACTCAAGAGGTTTCCATTCCCGCTAAAGGGAATAGATACAGACAATGGGAGCGAGTTTTTGAATGCACACCTGCAGCACTTTTGGAAGAACCATCCTGACCGGCCGCTGATCACCCGCTCACGTCCTTACCACAAGAATGACAATGCGCATGTGGAGCAGAAAAATCGAACACTGGTCCGAGAGCTGATCGGTTATGATCGGCTGGATAAGCCGCAATGTGTGGAGCTGTTGGAAGATATTTATGAGGTATGGTGCCTGCAGAATAACCACTTTATTCCACGGATGAAGTTGCAGAAAAAGTATCGGGCAGCAAGCCGCATTGTTAAAGAGTATACGGCCCCGAAAACACCTTATCAAAGGGTGATGGAAAGCCCTCTAAATGCTGACGCCAAGAGGAAGCTTCAATCCATTCATCAGAGCCTCAATCCCCTTAAGCTCCAGAGGCAATATGAGGAGAAACTAAAAAAACTTTACAGCTGGATCGCAAATGAAAATCGTGTACAAAATGCCCTCTAATTACATACCATCAGGACGCGCTCGCTTTTCGAGGCTTTTCTCTCTCTTTCGGTGCGCTCTATTTTTGAGGCAATACGCTGAATAAATCTGCAAGTCGCTGTCCTCATTAGACGAGATCGTTCAATAAAGAACGGCAGCAGACGGCATTATTCAACAGATATTTAAACATCAAAAAGAACCGCTGCGCGCCACCCTCCAGCTAAACAGGCTTCAACCTTAAGGAGATGATACGTCACCGCCTTAATTTCGTTCTGAATCAAGTGGCGTGAAGGGTTGTATTTTTCTCCAGAAACGGTAGCCCTCAAATTATTTTCATTGATTGCGTTAACTTTAAAACTGCAAAAGAGACAGTGCTCAACCGAGTGGATATAATTGAGCTCAGACAGCCACTCTACCAACAACGACTCATAGCCATTGGCACGAATCTCAATTTCTCTAGTTTCTTTTGGACGGACTAAAGCCAAATCTGTCAGCTCATAAAACATGCCCCAGGCACATCTCTCGTATAGCTGCTCCAAAGTTGCGGCAGATACTTGTATACCGACATCTGCCGCATGTTCTAACGGAATAAGCCAACTCGGTCTGGGGAGCATTTTTTACTCTTTGGGCTCTGCATTTGCTTCCATAGAGGAAAGCTTGGGCTTGAGTTGAGGGAATAGGAGTACATCCCGAATGCTATCCTGCCCCAAAAGCATCATCACCAGTCGGTCAATCCCCACGCCCATACCTCCGGCTGGAGGCATTCCGTGCTCCAAAGCCAATAAGAAATCCTCGTCCAGTTTTTGTTGCTCTCCACCGGCCTGATGTTCAAGCCGCTGCCTTTGTTCAATCGGGTCATTTTGCTCTGAATACGCAGGTGCTATTTCCTGACCATTCATGCAACACTCGAATACTTCCACTACTGAAGGGTCGTCAGGAGAAAGTTTTGCAAGTGGCACCAGCTCTTTGGGCAGATGGGTCACAAAAGTAGGTTGGATTAAAGTCGGCTCAATCATTTTCTCAAAAATTGCTGAGGTTACTTCAAAGTCTTCGTAGTCGTCTCCGATCTCAAGACCCATTGATAGAGCCCTCTGTCTCCGCTCGTCTGGGGTAATCTCAAACCAGTCTTGGCCTGCTTTTTCGCGGACCATATCTTTGTATTTCGCCTGCTTCCACTGGGTCAAATCTATCCGTTTGGTGACCTGCCCGGTTTCGTCTCTGGTTTCTATTACAAGGGAGCCTAAAACCTTCTGGGCCACATGGGTGACCATGTCTTTTAAAAGCTCCATCATGCTTGCATAGTCGCCAAAAGCCTCATATACCTCCATCATGGTAAACTCAGGATTATGGCGGCGATCCAACCCTTCATTTCTGAAATTCCGTCCAATTTCAAAAACGCGGTTAAAACCTCCTACCAAAAGCCGTTTCAGGTAAAGCTCCAGCGCAATGCGTAAGTAAAAATCGCAGCCCAAGCTATTGTGGTGGGTGATAAAGGGGGTTGCGGCAGCACCTCCGGGGATAGGCTGCATCATGGGAGTTTCAACCTCCATAAAACCACGGGAATTCAGAAACTGCCTTATTTCATGAAGGATGATACTCCTTTTAATGAAAACACCCCGGACCTCCTCGTTGGACATCAAATCCAGATAGCGCTGACGATAACGTATTTCCGTATCAACTACCCCTTTTCGCTTCTCAGGCATGGGGCGAAGAGATTTGGAGAGGACGGTAAAAGACTCAAGCTTTATTGAGATTTCCCCTGTACGTGTTTTAAAGTATTTACCCTGGACGCCCAGGAAATCGCCAATATCCAAATGTTTAAAAAGGGCAAACTGTTCTTCTCCAACAAGTTGCTTTTGGGCATAAACCTGAATTCTTCCACTTTGATCCCGAATATCAAAGAAAAGACTTTTACCCATGTCCCTGTATGCCGTAATTCGTCCAGCCAAGCAAATTTCCTTGCCCTCTTCGAATTGCTCGCGAGCTGTCTCTATATCACAGTCAGGTCTGCTCTTGTTCATAAAGGGATTGATTCCCTTTTGCAGCAGTGCATTCAGTTTTGCTTTTCTTTGTTCAATAAGTGAGTTTGTATCATCCATACTTTTTTCTAATTATCTATCGAAGAATTTTGAAACCTTTAAAAAGCCAAAAGGCAACACTCCTCATGTCGCCTCGGCATACGTTATACTTCTCTTATATGCTTGTTATACAACTAGTGAGGCAGAAACGGAGTTACTGGGTTTAGACTTGTAGTGGCGAACCAAGTCTACCATGAGGGAGGGGTGAAGGAGCATCACCTTCTTAACCACTGACGGGAAACAAGTCTCAAAAGCCGTTTTCCAATTATCTCCCAGTTGAGAAGCAACCATCATCTTTACCACATCGTTATCCTCAGAAATAATATCATTTTCACTCCAGTTGTAAGCTACCGGTTTGAGACTGAGCAGCTCAGCAGGCACAAAAATAATCGGCTTCGAATCCAGTGGGTGAAATGGAACGCAATAGGTTTTGTTCATATAGAGATAACGGCCGTTCGCTATTCCCTGTTCCTGAACGACACGGTCGGTATATGCAAACAAATTGGGAAGGATCACCTTGGCAACCATACCACCAGCCCGTTTCATTTCAATCCCTTCCAAAACAGCCACCAGTGGGAATAGTTCCGTATCTGTAATTCCGGCCCGTATAAACTTCCGAGCCGTGGCAGTTAGCGCCGCTACCATATCTGCCTTCATGCCGGAGAGCCCCCTGCTAATCGCATGAGAGAAATGAATACCCAGATCTTCCAGCTGAAGCTCATTCAATACTTCAGAATAAAAGACGTCATCGCTCCTGCCCGAAACTTGCAACAAGCGTATCAGACCAGACGCATAGCGGCGAAAACGATGATTTGCCAGCTGGATTTCAGGCGTTTTCGATGTTAAAAGTGCATGAGGATCCACATAAACCAAAGAATCCCGGTTTACTAACGCATTAAAAACGCCACCCTTCTCCAGCACTTCCGGAGAGACACCTAAAAGATCACTCAGTTTAGTACTCATATCTCAAAACCCTGTCCCATTCTCTCAAACTCCGTTTGCATTTGTCCAGCAGGAAGAGCATGGGAAAGCAGACAATTGTATTATTTGTGCATTTTGGAGATAAGTTGCTGCTTTAATCCAGTTTATTCAGGCCCTAGCAGCAGGTCTTCCGTTATTGTTTTGCGTATGTCAAAGCACCCAGGTAAAGTGTACGGGCGATGAATGCAAGTGTTCTAGCTAACGGTCTCATTTTTTATTTTTGTTTTATAATAGCTCTCAGTTTTCATGAGTTTGCTCATGCTTGGGTTGCGTCACGGTGTGGCGATAACACGGCAAAAGCACTCGGGCGCCTTACGATAAATCCCCTAGCCCACATAGATCCTCTGGGTACGGTGATTTTGCCCCTGCTCATGATTTTTTTGCCAGCCATGGGATCTGCTGGATCTGCCTTGAGCAGTTTCGTAATTGGTTGGGCTAAACCCGTGCCTGTAGACCCCCGCAATTTTCGCAGGGGAATTCGCGACGATAATTGGGTATCAGTTGCGGGACCACTTTCCAATCTGATTCTGGCCTTTATAACGCTCATACTCTTTAAAATTATCACGGCCGTATTTGCTCAAGATCAAAGTTTCGCTGACGGATTTTCTCAATTCCTGTTAAATCTGGTTTATATCAATATCCTGCTGGCATGGTTTAACATGATACCGATTCCTCCGCTGGATGGATCCCATTTGCTTAAAAATTTTACCCGCATGAGCTATCAAACTTACTTCTGGCTTAGCCAATGGGGTATCTGGATTTTGATTTTTGCCCTCAATTTCACCCCTTTGCGTAGGATATTAGTAGTATTGATCTCAGGAACAGTTAAAGCCATGGCTTTCGTTTTGAGGCTTTAGCCGTAGACAGGCTTTTGAGGATGGGCATTTTTTTACAAGTAGTTTTGGCGTTTTTGCTCGCCTAAAGGACCCTGTTCTGTAATGGTACTACGGATGTTGTTGAGCGTTATGAAGAAGGTATTATTTGTCATGCTGCTTGCGCAAGCAGTGATCGGTTACGGAGCCCCGCTGGAACTCTTTGTCGCTCCCGTTGAGCAAGGCGGCAACAACCAAAATCCCGGAACACAAGAGAAACCGTTAGCTACTTTTTCGGCTGCTCGGGATCTTTTGAGGGAAATACAAAGAAAGACGATGCTTCCGCCTGAAGAAGGCGCGGTTATTCATCTTCTTCCCGGTGATTACTTGGTCGATAGCACACTGGAGCTAAACTACGAAGACAATGGCCGAATGGATCGCCGTATTGTTTACCGCTCCTACTCTGCAACAAATCCGGCTCGGCTCATAGGCGGGCGCTCTGTGACCAATTTTGTTGAACTCTCTGATAAATCCATCCAAGAGCGACTCGTCCCGGAAACCCAAGGGAAAATTTGGACTGCGGATTTAGGCGCTTTGGGGATGAAGAATTTTGGACAACTTCGTTCCAGAGGCTTTGCCAGACCTACTCATCCGGCTCATTGCGAACTCTTCTATGATGGCAAACCGATGACTTTGGCTCAATGGCCGAACCCGGGTGAATTCTCAAAAATCGCCGGCTTTGCTGAATCAGGTACAAATGATGAACATGGTGGAACTATCGGTTCCAAGGAAAACGGTTATTTTTATGATGGAGAAAGGCCTGGCACGTGGAAAACTCCTTCCGCTGCCAACAGTATCTGGGCTCATGGCTACTGGGCATGGGATTGGGCCAACTCCTATGAAAAAGTTTTAAGTATTGATCCCGAAAAGAAACTCATAAAAACGGAGGGCGTCAATTACGGCTATCGAAAAGGACAACGTGTCTCTTACGTAAACGTGCTTGAAGAGCTTGATCAGCCCGGTGAGTACTATGTGGACACGGAAAAAGGAATACTCTATTTCTGGCCGCCCACCGAAGGAAAGCCAGACAAAGAGGCTTTTGTTTCAGAATTAGAAACACCAATGATTCGCTCTTCAGGAGCCTCATTCATTACCTTCGAAAACCTAACCCTGACTGCCTGCCGTGGTGAGGGAATCACTATAGAAAATGGCACTGCGGTTATTATCACAAACTGCCGTTTTATCAATATCGGCAGCCGCGGAGCCAGCATTTCGGGAGGTTTGGGCTGTATGGTGCTCAACTGTGACTTTACCCAGACTGGAGACGGTGGCGTTTATCTCTCCGGTGGCGACCGACAGACTTTAAAACCCTGTGGCCACATTGTCCAGGATTGCGTCTTTCAAAAACAAGGCCGATGGTCTCGTTGTTATGTTCCCGCAATTGGTTTTGATGGTGTCGGCATTAAGGCCCGGCATAATTTGATTTTTGACCACCCTCACTGCGCTATTCTCTATGGGGGAAACAACCACACCATTGAATTCAATGAAATTCACCACGTTGCTTTGGAGACTGGAGACGTAGGGGCCATCTATGCAGGCAGAGACTACACTATGCGGGGCAACAAGATTCAGTACAATTACATTCACCACACTGGCGGGGTTGGGATGGGCAGTATGGGCATTTACAATGACGACAGTCTGAGTGGAACTTACATGTATGGAAACCTCTTCCATAAGGTTCAACGCGCCGTCTTCATGGGTGGGGGCCGCGACTTTGTAGTTCAAAACAACGTTTTTGTGGACTGTGATCCAGCCGTTTCGCTGGATGGACGCGGCTTAGATAAAAGCCCTGTTTGGTACAATCAAGTCTACGTGACGCTCAAAGAGCGCTTGGATGCAGTTCCTCGGAACATCTATGAAAAGAATTACCCGGAAATTTACACTGTTGATAAATATCTGGCTCAGACCAACGGGGTACCTCCGGAAAACATTCTCGTAAAAGATAACATCTCTTTTGGAGGAAAATGGAAGGAAGTGTATTGGCACGCAGAAGATCGTATGGTGGACTGGGTGAATAACTTCGTTGACCAGGATCCTGGGTTTGTAGACGCTCCCAACGGGAACTTTGCACTGAAGCCTGACTCCCCTGCCCTTAAGATGGGTATCAAACCTCTGCCTCTGGACAAAATCGGCCCTCGCAGAAAATAAAGAAGATCAAACTCATACAATACATTTTTCCGAGCGCTCTTTCTATCATAATTCTTGGCACCCTGACCTGGATAAGCTAGACTGCTGGGCGCAAATGAAGTTGCGACGGCGGATCAGCTTTTTAGTGGCTCTTTTGGTAACTGGCATTCAGGGATGGGGACAAACGGAGCCTCAATCCCAGCTATGGCATTTGGAGTCACTCAGCCAGGATGGACATATAGATTATGATTACAACACAGGCATCAGCCATGCAGTAGGCGGTGTCGTCGTTACTTTTGAAGATGCCATTCTCTCCGCTGATGAAGCCACTCTGGATAACAACACCGGGGAAGTTGTTGCTACGGGAAACGTTATTGTCCGACAGGGTGATATGACTTGGTCGGGAACGAAGGTGGAGTACAACTTCAAAACCCGCCAGATGAAAACAGGGCTTTTTAAAGCAGGTACATCCCCCTACTTCGCATCCGGTGCCGGTTTGAGTTACGACGTTGAAGGAAAAGACTATGAAATGCAAAACATCTCTATGTCCACCGATGACGTGGCTGATCCCTATTTCAAGGTTCGCGCAAAAGTATTAAAAATATCCCCCGGCGAATATGTAGAAGCTCGCAAGGCAACAGTCTATGCAGGCGACACGCCGATTTTCTACTTTCCTTACTATCATCGGAATCTAAAAAAACATCGCTTTTTCTACGTACCTGAACCTGGTTATAGAAGTGTTTACGGGGCTTATTTGCTAAACGGATTCCATTACGATTTTAATCAAAATCTTTCGGCAGCTACTCATATCGATTATCGATGGGATAGAGGACTGGCTGGCGGCCAGGACTTCGAATTCAGGCACGAGGAGTGGGGAACTGGTAACCTCCAAACCTATTACACTCGTGACAAGGATCCGCATCAATACAAGGGAGAAACCTGGATTCCCGAGGAGCGGCAGTGGGTTTACTTCGATTACCGCTTGCAACTGCGTCCGGATATGGAGATCAGGACAGCTATACGAGAGCAGTCCGACCTTTACGCACTTAGAGACTTTCGGGAGGATATCTATGAAAAGAATCAGCAACCTTCCAGTTTCGCTGAATTCAACTACGATTGGTACAACTTTAACCTGAACGTTCTGGCTCAGCCGAGAGTCAACGATTTTTTCCAAACGGTGGAGCGATTGCCCGATGTGAAGTTTGATGCTTATCGGCAGCAGTTGGGAGTATCCCCGTTCTACTACGAAAGCCAATCACAAGCAGGCTATTTTGATTATCGGTATTCCAATATGGATCCCTTCCGCCCCGATGATTACAGCGCTTTTCGAGGAGATACTTACCACCAGATCACGCTTCCAGTCGCATCGTTCGGGTGGCTGAATTTTTCACCAAGAGTGGGGGGCAGAGGTTCTTTTTACAGTGAATCCGAAGGCTCCAGCAAGAAAACAGCCAATGTTGGAAGAGCAGTTTTCAACACGGGAGCCGAAGCTTCTTTCAAGCTCTCTCAAACTTGGAAAAATGCTGAAAACAGATTTTGGGATGTGGATGGTTTGCGGCATGTGATTGAGCCTTCCTTTAATTATATTTTTGTCCCCGATCCTAGTAGAAACCTTCAGGAACTGCCTCAATTTGACGAGCTCACTGATGCCTACCGGCTTATGCCGCTGGATTACCCCGATTATAATTCCATCGATTCGATCGATAGCGAAAATGTGATGCGCCTGGGTTTAAGAAATCGGTTGCAAACCGAAAGGGAAAACCGATTGGTCAATCTAATCAACTGGGCTCTCTACTGCGACTGGAGGCTGGACCCCAGAGAAGACCAAAGTCGCTTTTCAGACTTTTATAGTGGTCTTAATTTTTATCCTCGCGAGTGGATCAGCTTCACTACAGAAAACAGAGTATCCACCGAGACCGGTGATATGCGTGAATCAAGCAACTATCTCACACTGCACCCTTCTTCGGTATGGAGTCTGGCCTTTGGATACCGATTCATGGAAAAGCGCATGATTACCGGCTATCCCGATTGGTATAGCAACAATCTCTTCATGGGCCGCTTCACCCTTCGTATTAATGAAAACTATGCCTTCAGAACCCGTCTTCAATTTGAGGCACGCGACGGGACCCTGGAGGAACAGGAATACACCCTCTACCGGGATATGCGCTCATGGGTTGCAGCTTTCCGTTTTAAAATCAGGGATAATCGCGAGGGACCTATGGATTTTTCAGTCTCATTTGGGCTACAATTGAAGATGATGGCTTCACCGGAGTCAGGTGGAGATGTAGATACCTGGAATTTCTCTCAAACAATATCTTAGTTTATTTAGGAAAAATGAATCTGGATAAGCATGCAGGTAAAACTAAAGCAGCCGCTCGCCGGATGCTATGGAAGCTGATTATTCTGCTTTTCGCGGTGGCCCTGGGAGGATTTCTCACCCAATTGTGTGCCTCCTTTCTCGCCGCCACTTCAGGAGTCATTTTCGTTCTGTGGCTTGCTCTTCTGGCGTTTACCCTTTACTTTTTCCGGGACCCGACTCCTCGTGTTCCTGATGAAGGGGGTGTAATTGTGGCTCCCGCACATGGGACTGTTGACTATATAGGCGAGGGAATTGAGCACCAGTATTTGAAAGGACCGTGCAAACGAATTTCAATCTTCCTCTCTGTTTTTGACGTCCATGTTCAAAACGCACCTATTGCGGGTCAAATTGAATATATGGAGCATAAGAGTGGCGAATTTGTAAATGCTCTCAAACTTAGCTCGGCCACAACTAACGAAAATCTCTTGATAGGCTTGCGTGAAAAAGACTCTTCACGAAAGATTTCAGTGAGATTGATCGCCGGGCTTATTGCTCGCAGAATTGTGCCTTGGGTCAGAACAGATGAACAGGTTCGACAAGGAGAGCGAATTGGATTAATCCAATTTGGCTCTCGAGTTGAAATCTATTTGCCCTTGGACTCAGTAGTCACAATACAACTGGGGGAAAAAGTTCGTGGCGGAGAAACTGTTTTAGCTAAATGGTAAAGATGCTTATATGAAAGAAAAGCAGATAAAACCTGAAAACCTGCCTCATACCCAACACCCCGAGGATGAGGTAAACGAAAACAAGGGAGTTAAAATTTACTTCCTTCCCAGCCTGATGACTGCAGGAAATCTCTTCTGTGGTTTTTTGGCTCTCACGAAAATTGTTGAGGCGGATATTACCTCTCATAGCTTTTCATCCGTCATTTACCAGGCTCTGCTTTTTATTTTGCTTGCCTGTATTTTTGATGCCTTGGACGGACGAGTAGCCCGGATGGGAGGAGAAGAAAGCCCCTTTGGGAGAGAGTTTGACTCTCTAGCCGATTTGATTTCGTTCGGAGCAGCCCCAGCTTTCCTGGTGCATCGAATAGTGCTTGAACCCGTTTTCGTAGATATCCCGGAAATAGGCTGGTTTGTAGCTTCCATCTACCTGGTCTGTGGCGCCTTGAGACTTGCGCGGTTTAACTGTGTGGCTGCCTCTCCCACTCACAATCAAAAACCCCCATTAAAGGATTTTGTCGGCTTTCCCATTCCTGCCGCAGCGGGTTTAGTTGCATCCCTGACTCTTTTTATGCTCTGGTACCAGGATAAAGAGTTTGTTGTCGGCAACTGGAGATACACTCTTCCTTTCATCATGGTTTTTCTGTCTTATATGATGGTGAGCAACGTGCGCTATCCTTCTTTCAAGCACCTCAGTCTTAGAACTCGTCCTCGCTCGCGCAATTCGTTTGCCTGGATTGTGATTGCCGCTTTGGCCATCGGCGGCTGCATCGTCATGAGAGCATACGTACTTCCCATCCTTCTACCTGCAGCCTTTTTTATCTATTTAGCCTATGGATTAGTACGGTTTTTTTGGGATAAAAAAACAAAACAGAATCCGCCGGACAACCCTGCCCCTAACGCTTCACAGGGATAAGATGCTCTTTTTGCCCATCATTAAGCCTTTTCTCGTAGGTGTGCTGAGTGGCTTCATCACTTCTGTGCCGGTTGGCCCTATCAATGTGACGATAGTAAACGAAGGCGCTCGGATGGGCTTCCGGTCGGCCTTTTTCATTGGAGTCGGCGCGGTCTCGATGGAAGTCTTGTACTGCATGATTGCCTTTACCGGGTTTGCTTCTCTTTTTGATTCCCGTCTCGTTCGCGCTTTGATGGAATTAATGAGTTTTCTTCTCCTGAGCATATTGGGTTTGAAGTATCTTTTAGCCAACCGCGTCGATGTCAATGTGTTGGCTGCCAATTATGTTGAAGAGAAGCTCCACCTTCAAACGGCATTCACCATGGGATTTCTTCGAATATTGCTGAATCCGGTTGTTCTTCTTTTTTGGATCACCATGGCAACCACCGTGATTTCACATGAATTGGTCAGTATACAGTTTACGAGTAAATCTATTTACATCGCCGGTGTCGGGGCCGGATGCCTGGGATGGTTTTGGTTTCTTGCATATGAAGTCGCAAAGCGCAGACACCGTTTCTCACACAAAGTGCTCCTGAACATTTCGAGAGTCTCTGGCATTCTTCTGGCAGGATTGGCTTTCATTATGGGCCGCAATTTGACTCTGGATTTAATGAATCTCCCTTAATCCCTTGGAAACAAATAGAAATTGCTTTTCAAGGAGCTTCTTGCCTATCATGCGCAGATGTACGCTTGGCCAGCGATTTTGACCTTATTATATGCTTCACTCATAGCACTTCCTGCCATGGAACTGGTCCCTTTGTCCTCCATGGATACGTCCTCAGCATCGCAAGAATGGGGAACTCCGCAGGTAAACCGTTCCATACGTGAAAAGAAATTGTCTGTAGGAGGGCAAGAATTCGAAGGCGGGCTCGGAACACATGCAGCATTTCGCTATATCGTCCGACTCAATAAAGGTACGCAAAAATTCACTTCCTGGGTTGGTGTTGATGACAGTGCTGATAGTGATGGAAAAGCCAGCGTTCAATTCCGTCTTGTAGCCGACGGAGAAGAGATTTTCATCTCACCTGTAATGCGTGAAGGTGATGCTCCACTCAAAATAGATGTGGACCTTACTGAGAAAGAGGTTCTGGTTCTCTCAGTCCTCCCGGCTGGCGATGGAATCAGCTTTGATCATGCCAATTGGTGCGACGCTTTTTTTCATGTCACCGGTGATAAGCCAATCCCCGGAGCCCCCTGGCGAGGAGAAGCAACCATCCTGACTCCAAAACCTTCTGCAAAACCTAAAATTAACGGGGCTAAAGTGTTTGGGGTTCGCCCAGATAACCCTTTTCTTTTTACGATTGCAGCTACTGGCAGCCGGCCCATGTCTTTCTTTGCTGAACAGCTTCCTGCAGGCCTACAGTTAGACACTCTTACGGGACAAATTCAGGGAAAAATATCTACCCCTGGAACCTATCAATGCTCCTTAATCGCATCCAATGCCTTGGGTGTAGTGAAAAGGCCTTTCAGGATTGAATGCGGTAATCAAATTGCGTTAACGCCGCACATGGGATGGAACTCCTGGTACATCTGGGAAAATAATGTCACCGATAAAATTATCCGTGACGCCGCAGACGCTATGGTTTCGAGCGGAATGATCCAGCATGGTTATCAGTATATCAACATTGACGACTGCTGGGCCATCAAACCCGGCTCTTCTGACCCAACCCTACAGGGCACTGAAAGAGACGAACAAGGACGCATCCTCTCAAATAACCGCTTTCCGGACATGAAGGCTTTGACCGACTACATTCACTCAAAGGGGCTAAAAGCCGGAATCTATACTTCCCCCGGGCGACTGACTTGTGCCGGCTTTGTTGGCTCGTATGGACACGAGTTGGATGACGTTCAGCGCTTCGCTGAATGGGGTTTCGATTTTCTGAAATACGATTGGTGCTCTTACGGCAAAGAAATCCCCTCCGCCCCTACTTTGGAAGATATGCAAAAACCCTATTGGCTGATATCAAAATGCCTGAATATCCAGCCGCGTGATATTGTGTTAAATCTTTGCCAATATGGAATGAGTAATGTCTGGGAATGGGGCGGCCTCTTTGGCCAAAGCTGGCGAACGGCAGGAGATTTAGGGCTGAGTTTTGAAAAAATTGCACATCAAATTTATACGGACGGATTCGGACTCGATGGGAAACAATCCTACCACAAACCCGGTCAGTACAATGATCCAGATTATATTTTGATTGGAGTATTAAGTAACTGGAAGGGACAAAGAGTTCCCACTCCATTAACTCCCGATGAACAATATACTCACGTCACCCTTTGGTCGCTGCTGGCAGCGCCCTTGATTTTCAGCGGAGATATTACTCAAATGGACGAATTCACTTTGAGCCTGTTAACTAATGACGAAATGATTGAGGTGAACCAGGACCCTCTTTGCATTCAGGCCCACTGCATTAAAAAAGAGGGGGACATTCAGGTCTGGATAAAAACCCTGGAAGATGGATCCCGCGCTGTGGGGCTCTTCAACATGGATGACGTCTTCCACAAAAACGCCGCCCTTTTATGGAGCGAACTTGGAATAGAAGGAGAGCATCGTGTCCGGGATATCTGGAGACAAGAGGATATCGGAATGCTTAAAGACAGCTTCACGACCAAAATCAACCCTCATGGCTGCGTCGCGTTGAGAATCTGGTAGCCTGCAGGAAAAGCTTCCTCAACAGCAATACACGCACGATGCCCGCTTCCACTAAGCTGAGGAACAGAGAGAGAACTCAGTTCCTCAGTTTGGCTAATTACGAACTCTGGTCGCGGTGCATTCTTGCATTTTTTTCAAGTCCGCACTTCCGGTGCCATCGGCTCCATTAGCCGTAATCTTCATCGTCCTCGGATCTTTCCACTTGAAGGTCTCTGCATGCCCATCCGCAAAGCTGAAACTACCTCCATTATTGTGGCGAGTGGATGGAAAGTTCAAAAATTGATCCCCTTCAGGAAGAAAACCAAAGTGCCCATCATCTATGGAGAGCTCATGCTCGTCCAAAAACACAAACGCTTTACTGGGCCCCGGAAATACGATATCCGTAGTCTTCTTATTAACACGATAGGTACCTGCAGGCACATTCCCGTAAGCGGTTGCAGTATCTCTTCCATTCATATAGCAGTTAATAGAGACGCTGCGCACGCGCTCATAAGTCCTGCCTGCAAAATTGACCATGTACTTATCTCCGGGGCAACGATATATCTTCGTCGCTTTATTGTAACTCCACAGCATACCTTCTTTGAGGAATAGATCATTGGTGGAGTCTGTAATATTCTCGGAGGCCAAACCCATAATTCCATTCACCCAGCAATCAACCTTGCTGCCGGCTGCATAGCTTTCCAGGTTGGGAACCACTGCTTCGTTATTATCCTGGGAATACATCGTCCAACAAAGAGTCAGCTGCCTAAGGTTCCCAACGCACTGAATTTGTTGGGCCTTGCTTTTGGCCTTCGATAGGGCTGGAAGAATCATGCCTGCCAATATAGCAATGATCGCAATTACCACCAATAGCTCGATGAGCGTGAACCCGCTCTTTTTATAATTCTTAAGAGTCATATCGCACTAGTTTTCAAAAGTTGCCACAGGCTCTCAACATTTCTTATTACGTCTCGTATCCAAGAGTAAACCTTTTTGACAGCCCACTAAAAGTTGTTGACTCAGAAAGCAATTTTTATGAACCAAAACTGATAGTCAACACACTCGACGCAAGATATTCTAAGGAGGAAGCTATCTCAGCTCAAGTCTTCCTCAAATAAAAAAAGTGATAAATATTCAAAATCTTCCAATACCTTCCACCGTCGGATTAAACCAATCACCATCTCTCAGATACTCAATGGGAAAGGATGTTTTATTACATAAATATAAATTCAGAGAAATACCCACCTACACGATTGAAACCCATTTTTCCCAGCCAAATTACCGTTTTTGGCCCACACTACAAACCAATTTTTGATTCACCTACCCCGTCAAAACTGCTACACTATCTTCATGAAGATGCTAAATTATTTGAAGAGCTCTTGGAAAACCGCAGTTTGGATCATTCTGTTAGCTGCGGGTTCTTTTTCGCTGCCTGCACAGGAAAACCCTCCCCCCACACAGGCAAAAGCCGAGGCTGTATCACCCTTTATTTCTGCACAACCCATCTGGCCCAAAGGATTGGTTGATGACAAAAACATTACAATAGGATATCGCACTATTTTCCGGCGTCCTGCAGGAAATCAGGCAACCTTGAAAATAACAGGACACTCACTCTACAGGATATTTCTCAACGGAAAGTTTTTGGGGCATGGTCCTGCACGAGGTCCTCATGATTACTATCGGGTGGATGAGTGGAGCCTCAACGGAAAGATGAAAAAGGGAGAAAATCTTATAGCGGTAGAAGTGGCAGGATATAACGTCAATAGCTTTTATCTCGTAGATCGCCCCCCGTTTCTTCAGGCTGAGCTTTTGAATAGCCGTGGTGAAGTTATCGCCTCGACTGGGAATGACGGAGCGCAGTTTGAAGGGATCGTGTTAAATGAACGAGTTCAAAAAGTGCAACGCTACAGCTTTCAACGGCCTTTCTCAGAGGTCTACAGGCTCACTTCTGATTTTAATGAATGGCGCACAGATCCGAAGTCGAGATTGAAACCTCTCGAGAACGAAGTACAACCGCCCAAAAAATATCTGCCGCGCAGAGTTCCATATACCCGATTCACAAAACTGTACCCCACCACGATCATCTCTTCCGGAACTTTGGCGACAAATATTCAACCTGCCAATTTCTGGAAAGATCGTTCCCTGACAGCTATCGGACCTCAGTTGGGAGGCTTCCCCGAAGCCGAACTCACCTGTATTCCCAGTCTGGAGCTCCAAACGGTCGCAAACAAGGACTCAGAAGCGCTCAACATCCCTTGGGACCGCGAGAACCATCTCTTAGAACTTAAAGGATTGGAATATCGCATCTTGGATTTTGGGACAAACTCTTCGGGTTTTATCGGCGCAAAAGTTGAAGTGAACAAAAAGACCCGACTTTTCTTCACCTTCGATGAGATACTGCGCGATAATGACGTCGACTTCAAACGTCTGGGCTGTGTCAATATCGTCGAATACGATCTGGCGCCCGGAACCTACTTTTTGGAATCCTTTGAGCCCTACACCTTCCGCTACCTGAAAGTCATGAGCCTTGCTGGCGATTGCTCTGTGGGTCAAATCTATCTGCGCGAATATGCCAATGATGCAGTATGGGATACTGATTTCCGTTGCAGCGATGAGCGGATGAACCACATTTTCGAAGCAGCCCGGCACACTTTCCGCCAGAATGCCATTGATATCTTTATGGATTGCCCATCGCGGGAAAGAGCGGGATGGCTTTGTGACAGCTTCTTCACTGCACGAGTCGAATACGACCTCACCGGCCAAAGCATCATTGAACGGGCGTTTTTGGAAAACTATATGCTCCCGGAGAAGTTTGAACACATCCCTGAGGGAATGGTAGCCATGTGCTATCCAAGTGATCATTATGACGGAGTATTTATCCCCAATTGGTGCATGTGGATGGTTTCCCAACTGGAAGAATACGTTCAGCGCACGGGTGACTATCAGATGGCCGATAGAATGAAACCACGCGTATTGGGAATTATTAACTTCCTGCAAAAATATAAAAACTCAGATGGTTTACTGGAAAAACTCCCCAGCTGGGTCTTCGTGGAGTGGTCTCGAGCAAATAGCCTGGTACAGGATGTAAACTACCCCTCAAATATGCACTTCGCTGCCATTTTGGAAATCGCAGCCAAGCTCTACAATATGCCTGAACTGGCTGCAGAAGCTTACGTTATTCGTGAAACGGTCCGTAAGCAGTCTTGGAATGGAAAATTCTTCGTTGATAACGCCGTACGTAAGGACGGGAAGCTCGTTCTTTCTGGGGAATCCACCGAGGTATGTCAATATTTTGCATTCTACTTCAATGTGGTGTCTCCCGATACTCATCCCGACCTCTGGAATACGCTCGTCACTGAATTCGGGCCCAAGCGCAAACTGACTAAAACATGGCCGGAAATTCATATGGCCAATCAGTTAATTGGAAACGTGATGCGTCTTGAGCTTCTTTCCCGTTACGGAGGCAACTTGGATAAAATTCTGGATGAATCCGTCGAGTATCTCCTCTATATGGCAGAACGCACAGGCACCCTCTGGGAAAACGACGGCGACTATGCCAGCTGCAACCACGGTTTTGCCAGCCACGAGATCCGTGTTCTTTATCGGGATGTTCTTGGAGTGAAGTCCGTAGATAGAGTACGTCGGATCGTGAAACTCGATATCGGGGGTATCCCTCTTGATTGGTGCGAGGGTTCTCTTCCGACACCTGAGGATATTATCAAAATCAAATGGGAGCACAAGAAAGAGGGTGAACTTAAATTAACCACCAAGCTCCCCAAGGGCTGGGTATTAATTAACGAAACAAAATAGCCGTCCTCAACTGATAAAAGAATATCCGCGGGCATATTTGCTTGCGGATATTTTTTTGTTCCACGCTGCCGTTTTTCAAAATCCGCTTGCTATAAAGCTCTGGTTTTGCTTGTATATTCCCCGACGACGCTTGCCGGCGTGGCGGAATTGGCAGACGCGCCAGACTCAAAATCTGGTGATAGTGATATCGTGAGGGTTCGAGACCCCCCGCCGGTACCATGTTGTGGGTGGTTCGAGGTCGTCCAGTATGCATCCCCGAAGTTAAACGGAAATCTGTCATCTGTTTCTTGATGCAAAACCTTCTTCTTTATGACTCAAATTCAAAAAATCGAACTTCTTTTTGGTCCTGCGGAAATCAAACAAACTCTTCCCTGCGCTTTTGAAAATACAACCTGCATCATTTTTGATATTCTGCGCTTCACGTCCTCAGCCACAATGGCTCTGGCAAATGGAGCCAAAGCCGTTATTCCTGTTGAGTCAATTGGTGAAGCCCTTAAAATACATAAACTCCACCCGGATTTCCTCCTTGCGGGAGAACGCAATGGCTCTAAAATTACAGCCTCCCTTTCAGGCAGTAAAAACTTTCACTTGGGCAATTCTCCCCGTGAATATGTCAGAGAGGTCATTGACGGCAAAACGATCATTTCCACTACGACGAACGGAACGATGGCCTTGACCCACTGCAAAACGGCAATGCAGGTGATGGTCGCCTCTTTCTTCAATATGAAGGCTTCCGTCAACTGGCTGCTCCACCACCCCACTCCTCGTGTCTGTCTGGTCTGTTCCGGCACTCATGGGGAAAACTCCTATGAGGATATGCTCGGAGCCGGAGCTTTTGCTGACTTACTGATTTCTTCTTTTTTATTCTCGGGTATTCTCCCGCGCTACTCTGATTCTGTACTGGCCTGCCGCCTCCTCTATCAGCAAGCAGCGCAGAAGGGTCTGACTGAGCACTTCGCCCTTTCTCGCAACGGAAAAGCTCTTCATTCCATCCCAGCCTTGGCCCAAGACGTCGCTTTCTCTGCGCGCAGCGATCTTTTTGACTTTCCTATTCTCCTCTGTAAGGATGGAGCACTCCGCACTTCACAAAACTGGATATTGGGCGTATAATTAGCCTTATGAAAATGCGAGCCATTGCGCACACAGGACTCGAAACCAGCTCTCTGGCCTACGGGTGCTGGCGGCTGGCAGGCACTTGGGATCATTCTAAAGTAACCCCGGCTGATCTGCAGCGAGGCATAAAGGCTGTTTTGACAGCCTACGACGCCGGATATACTCTCTTCGATCACGCTGATATCTACTGTTCCGGTGTTGCTGAAACTATTTTTGGACAAGTTTTAAGCGAGAATCCCGGGCTTCGCGAAAAAATGGTGATCGCCACCAAATGCGGCATCCGCTTCCGGGGTGTCCCTAACCCTGATTCGCCTCAGCGCTACGATTTTTCTGCTGAGCACATCATTCGATCCTGCGAAGAATCTCTTGTGAGATTGAACACGGATGTCATTGATCTTTATCAATTACACCGCCCTGATTACCTGATGAATCCGGAAGAGATCGCTGAAGCCTTTACAAAGCTACACCAAAAAGGAAAGGTGCGTTTTTTTGGGGTAAGCAATTTTACCGCATCTCAAGTGGACCTTCTGAAGTCAGCCAGCTCCGATATTCACTTCACCTCGGTACATCAGGTAGAAATCAGCCTCCTCAATCGCTATGCAATGGAGACTGGCCTTCTGGATCAATGCCAAATTCAACGTATGACGCCTCTGGCCTGGAGCCCCCTGGCAGGCGGAGTCCTGGGCGATGGGTACACACCGACGGAGGAAGCACTCGAAAAATTTCCTACGTTAAAAGAAACTCACCGGGTACTGGATGAGATCGCACATGAGCAGCAAACAACACGTTCAGTTATCGCCTTAGCGTGGCTCCTAAAGCATCCCTCCAAAATTATACCCATTGTAGGCTCTATCAATCCCGAACGAATTCGCCAGTTTACTCAGGCTGATGAAGTGAATCTGAGCCGTGAAGAATGGTATAAGCTGCTCCTGGCTGCCCGTGGTGAGCCCCTGCCCTGAGGATTAACTCTGATATCTTACAACATGGATACACTAGTACAAACCCTCCCTCAAAAAAAGGAGCTCCTTCCTCAGCAATATCGAATGCCGGCTGAATGGGAGCCCCATGCGGGAGTTTGGTTCTCGTGGCCTCGTCCAGATGGAATCAGCTTTCCCGCTAAATACGAGCCTATTCCTCAAACCTACGCAAAGCTCATTCGAGAGCTCTTAAAATCCGAAGAGGTGCACATCAATGTCTGGAATAACCAAATGGCCTGTGAAGTACGGGATATTCTTGCCGGGCTCGGTGTGGTTTCTGATAAAATTTTCTTTCATCCCTTCCCTGCTTATGAGCCTTGGTGCCGCGACCACGGCCCCATCTTTGTCGTAAAAGACGTGGATAATCAACGCCATCGGGCTGTGGTTGACTGGGATTACAACGCTTGGGGCGGCAAGTATCCTCCTTACGACTCAGATGATCAAGTGCCGGTCCACGTGGCCCACTATCGGAATCTTCCGCTTTTCCAGCCTAAAATGATTCTGGAAGGTGGCTCTATTGATGTAAATGGTTGTGGCACACTTCTCACCACCAGGTCTTGCCTGCTCAACCCTAATCGGAATCCGAATCTTACTCAAACACAGATCGAAGCCAAGCTTAAGAAATATCTGGGGGTGCGCCACATTCTCTGGCTGGAAGAAGGAATCGTGGGAGATGACACCGATGGGCATATAGACGACATCACCCGTTTTGTATCCCCAGACACGGTGGTCACAGTTGTGGAGGATAATAAAGAAGATGAAAACTATGAAATCCTCCAGAGAAACCTCGAGCTTTTAAGAATTATGAAAGATCAGGAGGGCGCTTCGCTGAAGATTATCGAACTTCCCATGCCCGATCCTGTTTATTATGAAGGAGAGCGCCTGCCAGCCTCTTATGCCAATTTTTATATCGCTAACCATGCCGTTCTGGTCCCCACTTATCGCTCCGGCAAGGATGCTAAGGCTCTGGATATCCTGCGCTCCTGTTTCCCAGGGCGTGATGTCGTGGGCATAGACAGCACCGACCTCATCTGGGGTCTGGGCTCCTTCCACTGCATCTCCCAGCAAGAGCCCAAAGGGTGGTAAAACGAGGATTAGCCCCCCATGGAAAACATCATCACCCAGTCCATACAAACGAGAAACCCTTACGAACTTAAACTGGGAAAAGAAGAAAAAATAAGCGAACTCATTTCAAAATCTATGGAAAATATAGTCATTATCGGTTCCGGGTGTGCCGGCTTGACCGCTGCGATCTACGCCGCACGCGCCAGCCTGAATCCCCTTTTAATCTGTGGTCCCTCTCCGGGAGGCCTGATTACGACCACAGGAGTCGTGGAAAATTTCCCGGGCTTTCCCGAAGGTGTGGAGGGATTTGATCTGGTCACCCAAATGCAAGCTCAGGCTGAACGCTTTGGAGCCAGGGTCGAATTTGGCAACGTGGAAGCTGTGGACTTGAGTCTGAAACCTTTTGAAGTCAAAGTCGAAGGTGGAACAATCATTAAAGCCGCATCGGTCATCGTTGCTACTGGAGCATCACATCGCCACCTGGGCATAGAATCTGAGACTCGGCTGGAGAAAAAGGGAGTAACTTATTGCGCTACCTGTGACGGAGCCCTGCCCGTATTTCGCAATCAGCCCTTGGTCGTAGTGGGAGGTGGCGACTCAGCATGCGAAGAAGCACTTTACCTAACCCACTTTGGCTCTGTTGTTTACCTAATCCATAGACGTGACGCTCTCCGCGCCAGTTCTATTATGGCGGATCGGGTCCTGAATAACCCAAAAATCAAACCTGTCTGGGATTCAGTCGTAACTGAAATTCTGGATGTTGCTCAAAACAAAGTAACGGGCGTTAAGCTTAAGAATGTGAAGACCGGCGCTGTTTCGGAACTGTCTTGCGCTGGAGTCTTTATTGCGATTGGACACATTCCCAACACAAAACTCTTTGAGGGACAGTTGGAAATGGATGAGGCTGGTTATATCCTTCGCAAAAACGGCACAACTGCAACCAGCATCCCCGGTGTATTTGTGGCAGGAGATTGCACCGATTCCCGCTACCGCCAAGCCATCACGGCAGCCGGCTTAGGATGCCAGGCCGCACTGGATGCAGGCAGATGGATGGGAGAGAATTGCTGATAAATAAGGAAATCTATTGCATTTGCACTGAATTCAAGGCAGAATCCACCACGTCCTTCGTCAGAGGGATACGTCGGGGCGTAGCGTAGCCTGGCTAGCGCGCTTGTTTCGGGTACAAGAGGTCGAGAGTTCAAATCTCTCCGCCCCGACCAATTTTCTCTATATTTCCGGATAATAAAAAACTCCAAATCACCCTTGGAGTTTTTTATTATGTACAACGGGCCCATTATACAAAAAATGCGCTCCATTTTGATCTGGAACGCATTTATGATTAAAGTTAAATCTGAAGATTGGATTATTTCAATTCTTCATCAAAACAAATCGCCACTTTACCGCATTTACCTTCGTTCATTAAGGCAAACCCATCAGCAACGTGTTCAAGCGGAAAACGGTGGGTAATCAAATCCTCCGGATGGATTCCCCAGCGTTCGATTCGCTCGACCAGTTCCTCCATTCTCCAGAGATTTGTCACCCAAGAACCATAAATGGTTTTCTGTCCATGTATGATGTCCGGGCTCGGAGTAAATTC
>DBPU01000050.1 GCA_002305615.1 Verrucomicrobia bacterium UBA1412
CAGCCGCATCACCACCCGGACAAACTGCCCGGGCCAGAGCAGATGTTTTGCATTCTCAAAGCGTGCGCTCAGTCCGATCATGCCCGTGGAGCGGTCCACGTAGTTCTCCATGAAATCCAGTTTCCCGGACGCCAGCAACTCCCCTGTCGAGTTATCGTAGGCATCCACCACGGCATCGGGCGTATTCAATATCGCCCGCACCTGAGGCATGAACCTCTCGGCCACCGAAAACTCAATGCTGATCGGGTCGATCTCGTTAATCGTGACCATCGTATCGGAGCCCGCCGAGACGACGTTGCCGACATTGACCTCGATGGAACCTACCCGGCCGGATATCGGCGCCGTCACGTTGGAAAACTCGAGATTGAGAAGCATATCCTTCACGGAGGCCTCATCCGAAGCCACCGTGGCTTCTGCGGTGCGAAGCTCCGTCGTGATGCTGTCCATCTCTTCCTGAGAAACCAGCGACTGATCAAAAAGCGCCTTGGCCCGCGCGTAATTATTGGTGGCATTGCTCAGCCGGGCTTCATCGCGAGTCAGTGTCGCCTGCGCCTGTGCGAGACTGGCCTCGGTCTTGCGCGGGTCGATTTTGAAAAGGAGGTCTCCTTTTTCGACATCCTGACCCTCACGGAAATGGACGCTGATGATATGCCCCGAGACGCGCGGCTTGACCGCAACCCGGTTATAGGAGCTCACATGCCCGAAGGCCGAAATAAAAAGATCGAAATCCGCCCGAACCGCTTCAGCCGCCAGGATCGGAACCGGCTCTTTGGCCGTACTTTTGGTTGCCGCCCCGGCATTTTTGGGCGAGCATCCGCTCACCAGAATCGCCGCGCAAACCAGCGCAACGCTCCAGAAAAAGAATTGTTTATTTGCCGTAATAAAAGAAAAAAAACACCGAACGCAATAGAACATGCCGTCCGGTCTCACCCTCGAACCCTCTCTATCTTCAATCATCTTTATTGATCGCACCTCAATCTACGGTTAGACGCTTTTTTCATGCCTTTTATTCAGGATTGAGGACAAATTTTTAGTT
Organism: Verrucomicrobia bacterium UBA1412; assembly: GCA_002305615.1. Taxonomy (GTDB): domain Bacteria; phylum Verrucomicrobiota; class Verrucomicrobiia; order Limisphaerales; family UBA1412; genus UBA1412. The sequence continues at coordinate 1,037 of DBPU01000050.1, forward strand.
TTATTATAAATCCCCTTTGAGCAGATTGGAGACGCGCCCGGTCAACAGGCGGGAGAGCGCCTCCATAGCCTCTTGATCCACAGCATCAAAGCGGTTTTCAACGGGGCTATCCAAATCCAGAACACCGATCACCAAATCTTCACAAATCCGGAGCGGAACCACCAGCTCAGAGCGTGTAGCCGAGTCGCAGGCGATATGACCGGGGAATTTCCGCACATCCGGTACCAGGACACTCTTATTCTGGCGGGCGCTTGTGCCGCAGACACCCTTGCCCAGCGGGATGCGCGTGCAGGCCGGCTTGCCCTGGAAGGGCCCGAGCACCAATCCTTCGGGCTTGAGCCGGTAAATGCCCACCCAGTTGATGTCGGGCAGGCAATGCCAAAGCAGCGAGCAGAGATTGGCCGCATTGGCAATAAAATCAAGCTCACCGCAGACAAGCGCATGAGCCTGTTCTCCCAGCGAGCGATAAAGCTCAGTCTTGGAAAGAGTTTTGGGTATTTGAAGATGAAACATGAATGACTTAAAAAACGGAACCCGCCCCTTCCCGATTTTGCGGAAAATGACGGGGCTCCTAACAGGGAGTAAACCTCAATACGGCTCACTCCCCGCCTTGGAATTCAATAATAAATCTAAGCGCTTGGAGTCGACGCTTCACGGACCAAGTCCACCATCTTACCCAGACGGTCGGAAACGTCCTGAACGACCGCTTTATCGCCGCCGCCCACTTCAGCAATGAGCCAACCGCGGTAATTGACATCCACCAGCGCCTTGGCGACCGGTTTCCAGTCAAAATCTCCCTCGTCCTGCATCTTGACGCCGAACCCGGCCCATTTGCCCTTGGTATCCGCCAGTTTGCGGTCAAAGCCTTTGATGTGAAGGTTCACGAGGCGGCGATTCAAAGTGCGAATCCAATGCTCGGGCCAGCCGCTATTGACGATATTGCCGATATCAAAGAGGCATCCAACCCAGGGACTATTGACCTGATCCAGATAATAGGCCATCTCCACCGGACTCAGCAGGAAGCTGTTCCATACATTTTCGATACCGATTTTGACCCGGTTTTTCTCCGCCACGGGAGCCAGCTTGATCAGCTCTTCAATCGAATTCTTCCAGGCATCCTCGTAATTCATCTGCGCATTGACCACGCCCGGCACCACCAGTACGTGAGGAGCGCCCAGCTCACTGGCCTGCTCAAGCGCCTTGGTAACAGCCGCAGCCGCAACCTTACGCTTCTCCGGGTCATAATCGCTCAGGTTTTGCTTCCAGTTCCCGCCAAACATAATGCCGGCGATCTGAATCTGCGTAGCATCCCGCGCGGCAATCAATTCCTTCAGGTTCTCATCCGTCGTGGGGCAATTAACCTCCAGACCGTCAAGGCCGCACTCCTTGGCCAGATTGAACTTATCCATAATGGAGCTGCCTTCGGAGATTATCCCCAAACTGACCGCCTTGCGGATCGGAGAACGGCGAGCGCCTCCGGGCCCACCGGCCATACCGCGATTACCGGGAGCGCCTCTCCAGGAGAGAGTCCCCTGCGCCAGAGCGGAGACTCCGCTCACAACACCTGCAGCCGCTATTGCGCTGCCTGCAATAAATTCTCGTCTATTCATAGTTTCATGGGGTTTATGCCGCAATACCGCCCTAAAAAGAAACCACTCTCAATCGCCTCTGCTAAAAGCTATTCATCGGACGAATCACCGCATTCACGTTACTGCGGATTCTATCTCTTCGGCCCAAGAGGTTCAATTCTTTATTTTGAAATACAATCCGGCCCTTTTTTGGGGATTATGTTCCCTCAAAACGGAATAGCCTTGGACAAATGAATCGGAGAAATTAAAAATCGGAGCAAATACTGGTAGCTTTTTTGCAAAATCAGGATAGAATCCGTCCGTTGAACGTGATTGAGTATGACCGAAATCGGAAAAAGGTTGAGAAATGAAAACAAGATTAATCTCGTGGCTTGCAGTATGCGTGATAGTGTGCGCAGCCGTAATCATTGCGCTTTGGGATAGCGCACGGCGCAGGGATGCAGATCAGCAATATGAGCAGGCACGACTGAATCTTGAAGCCGAAATTGAAGCAGCAAAGAATTCCCCGGGCCATCGGCTGGCAGAGGCCGAGTCTGTAATCTGGGAGACGATCGAACCGGAGACCTTAATCACTCGGCTTATTTCCATCAAAGAAGCGAA
>DBPU01000054.1:0-136 GCA_002305615.1 Verrucomicrobia bacterium UBA1412
GTCCGAAGCGCCCAGGCTCAGGCGAATATAGCTGAAGCCGACCGAGCCCTCGCCTCTGCCAAAACACTCCCGGAGAATTTCAGCGCGTGCTTCCGGGCTCATCGCGTGCAGGTGCTGAGCGCTGCCGCCGGTCAGG
>DBPU01000054.1:203-382 GCA_002305615.1 Verrucomicrobia bacterium UBA1412
TCTGTCGGGCCATGAGGTTCGAGCGATCGGCAAGCGTCACCCAGGCCTCCATGCTGCGCGCCGGTGTGGATTCTTGTGCCGGCAGAGTCGTGAGGATCGCCATAAGAGAGGCGCAGATCGAGGTTTTTACAAACCAGGATTTCAGACTGTTTTTCATTTCGTTCTTCATAAAATCAGAC
>DBPU01000054.1:455-587 GCA_002305615.1 Verrucomicrobia bacterium UBA1412
CGGGTATTCTTTCCCAAGCGAATCAGGGCCGGGATTTTTCCGGGATGGAGGATGAGTTCGCCGGCCAGAGCCGGAATGGAAATTGTCCCGTCGGGTTTTGAAAGGGCGCAGAAATCGAGCGGTAAATCTTCG
>DBPU01000054.1:718-19809 GCA_002305615.1 Verrucomicrobia bacterium UBA1412
GCCCACCCGAAGTGCGGGGTCCAGTGCTCCGGCAAAACCGCAGGTGAGTACGCATCCGGGTTTTTCTCCGCTGCTATTTATAAGCGCATTATCCCAGGCGTCGCGGGTGCATTGGCTGCCCATGCCGCCTATAAAAATTCGCAGTGTGGCTTCTCCGCGGCTGAAGAGGACTCCCCTGCCCTCCCGCACTTGCTGAGGCTTCCATCCCAGCGCGGGCAACGATTTCAGAAAAATCTGCGCCTCTTCTTTGACCGCAAAGAAGAGCCAGACAGGAGTGGGCAATAACGCAGGGGCAGCTGTCATTTTGACGGCTCCACGGTAACTCTAGAGCGGGGGTGAAATCAAGAAACAAAAGAGCGGGGCTCATTTGATTTTTTCCCGAGATGTGCTATGTTGAAAGTGGCTGAAGAACGAAAGTTTTTCAGGGGTCGGACTGCGGATGTCCAACACGTTATGCGAAAATGTGTGTGCTTTTGGAATGAAAGGCAAGTTATGGAAAGAGAGCAGTTTTTATTCAAGATCCAGCCGGGCACTGGAAGACGGCCGTACCCCGTCGTGAGTCGCCGCCAGGGACAGTGGTGGTTCGAGCAGATTCGGAAAGCCATTGATGAAGCCTGCGACCCCAGCGCCCGGCAAAGAAGGCCCGTGCAGCCCCAGTTGCCGCTCAAGATGAGTTAGGCTCTTTCTAATGAGCCGCGGGAATGAGGAACCGAAACGGATCCGCAAGGGTTAGCGTCTTCTTAGGAAAGCTTCTGAAAAAGGGGCAGCCTGGTGTGTGCTATGGCTTCAGGTTTGAGGCGAATCCGGTTTGCCGTAGCTCATGAGGGTGATGCCGATTTTTTTGGCGAAGTCGCAAACTTGAGGCTGATCCAGAAGAAGTGTTTTGTAGGCTTCAAAAACAATCCCGACCAATCCCCTGCCCTTGCAATTTTCCAGAGTTTTCATTCCGACGCACGGAATATCGAAGCGCATATCATGATTGTGACGGGCGACTTTGATTACGACCGCACCCTTGCCTCCGGAAAGCTCAGCACCGCGGAGGATGCAGGCATCGGTCCCTTCCCAGCCTTCCACGGCCAGCGTGGTTCCTTCCTTGACGACAACGGTCTGGCCAATTTCCAGTTTTGAGATGGCTTTGGCGATCTGGTAGCCGTACTCGGCATCGTCAAAAATCTGCTGGGTCGGTTTGGCACCGGCCAGAAATCCCTCAGCGGGCATGACCGGAGTGAGCCAGGGAACAGCGGAGATAAGCGTGACGCCCTCTTTGGCCAGTTCATCGCCCACGGCACCGAAGATCGTATGAGCATTGCGTTTTTTCAGGCGCATCAGGGTCATGACGCCCCGCAAATCCGGGCGCACTTTGAAAAGATTGGAGGGTGCCACCTGCCCGGCCATGACGCAGCGGTCAATATTGCGATCGCTCAGGGCGTGAATCATTTTATTGAGCTGGCCGACCTTAACCCAGACAATCTCATCGACCAGAGAGGCCAGAGACGGATCGGTCTCTCCCTCAAAGGCAACTGCCACCAGATACTCGACACCCGCTTTGCGCGCCTGTTCGGCCACAACGAAGGGCAAATTCCTGTTGCCCGCCAATATTCCCAGTTTTTTAATCTTATCCATCGCTCTTGCGCACCTCCCAGAGAGTAACATCCCCGGGGGTTCTTCCAAATAAAAATCTCCACTCCCGGGCGTTTGTGTGTTACCTTGCTTGCCGTTGGAGAACGACAAAATGAAGTGTTCAAAAGATCAGAAAGCACTCTGGGAGCGATTCCAGAAGTATTATAGAGAGTACCCCGAGTTGGAATTGAGTCTGGATATCAGCCGGATGAATTTCCCGGACGATTTTTTCGAGAAGATGAAACAGCCTATCCAGAACGCCTTTGACGAGATGGCTCAGCTGGAGGCAGGGCAGATCGCCAACCCGGATGAAAACCGGATGGTGGGCCACTATTGGCTGCGGAATGGCAACCTGGCGCCTAATGAAGAGATCGCCAAGTCGATAAAAGAGGCACGGGCTCAGATCGAAGAGTTCGTTGATAGCATTCACGAAGGTGAAATCGAAGGCGAAGGCGGTCCCTTCAAAAACATTCTCTTGATCGGTATCGGCGGCTCGGCGCTGGGACCTCAGTTTGTCTCACGCGCTCTGAGCAATCCGGGCAGAGACCCGATGCGGCTCTTCTGCTTTGACAATACCGACCCCGAGTCGATGGACGATATTTTCTGCGAGATTGGCGACGAGCTGGACCAGACCCTCTGCGTTGTCATCTCCAAATCCGGCGGCACCAAAGAGACCCGCAACGGAATGCTGGAAGCCCAGGCGGCTTATGAGAAACGGGGGCTTTTCTTTGGAGACCATGCCGTGGCAGTGACCATGGATGGAAGCGCCCTTTCCGCCCTGGCAGATGAAAATTTCTGGCTGGAAACCTTCCCGATGTGGGACTGGGTCGGCGGACGTACAAGCCAGACCTCTGCGGTGGGGCTCCTGGTGGCGGCCTTGCAGGGAATCGATATTGATGACTTCCTGGATGGCGCGGCAGCGTGCGACGAGCGTACCCGCCAGGCCAATCTGGACAACCCGGCCATGCTTCTGGCGCTGATGTGGTACTATATCGGCCAGGGTAAGGGTCTCAAGGATATGGTAATTCTGCCCTACAAGGACCGGCTGGAGCTCTTTTCGCGCTACTTGCAGCAGCTCATTATGGAGTCGCTGGGTAAGGCGCTGGACCGGGACGGCAAAGAAGTGCAGCAGGGAATTGCGGTATACGGAAACAAGGGCAGCACTGACCAACATGCTTTCGTTCAACAACTTAGAGACGGTATTAACAACTTTTTCGTGACTTTTATTGAGGTCCTGAGAGACCGCCAGACGACGAGCATTCAGGTCGAGCCGGGGATTTGCTCCGGGGATTACCTGCAGGGATTCTTCCTGGGAACTCGTGAGGCGCTTTATGAGAACGGGCGCGAATCGATTACGCTGACCATTGAAGAAGTGACACCTTTCAATGTGGGTGTCCTCATTGCACTCTATGAACGCGCGGTCGGTTTCTATGCCTCGCTGATTCATATTAATGCCTACCATCAACCGGGTGTGGAAGCCGGCAAGAAGGCGGCCACCGAGATACTGAAGCTCAAGGCGAAGGTGCAGGCCTATCTTATTGAGCATCGGGTAAGCAAGCCCGATCCGAAGAACTCGCACACGGCGGAGGCGATTGCCCGTGAAATCGGTGCACCGGATAAGGCGGAGCTGGTTTTCAAGGTTTGCGAGCATCTGGCCTCGAATCCGGACCGCTACGTTCAGAAGTATTTCCAGGATGAGGCGACGAAGGCGACTTATCAGATTGTCTGCTAAGGAATGCGCTCTGCCGCTTGAATAGAGAAGGGCGGCTGAGTGAAGAGAATCCCCGGGGTTAAAGAAGGCTCCGGGGATTTTTTTTGGTTTTATCTCTTTTGTGTGTTTTCTGAGTTGAGCGGTTTTCGGAGAAATTTTGTTCCACGTGGAACAGAGAGGAAGGGTTAAATTCGGAGGACGGCTCCCCTCACCTTTTTCTTAATTTGTTTCTGTAATAGGCTATATAATTAAATCTAATATAAAGGCGATTTTGCGATAAAACGCTTTAAAAGGCTCTCTGAGCCCTCGGGAGTGTCCTGAATATGACGACAGCCGAGAAAATGGGTCAGAAAATGACTTCAAATTTCGAAGAGGACTCTTTGGGGGGGGGTGAACTCCCCTCGCCTGCCGCTTTTCGGGTGATGTCGTTCGGTTTCGGGAACCTGATTTCGAGGTCAGAATGGGATGAGCTGCGAAAATTGACTCAGACTTTGTTCCACGTGGAACAATTCCACTCAATTTTCTCCCCGAATCCCCTCCTCCCACGTTTCAATATTTCCGCCTCTTCCCGTTTTTTTTAGTTTTTGTGGGTTTTCCCGCATTCTCACTCCCCCTTGGTTGATTCTTTACAGAATGGGGCTTTCGTTTTACTCTCTTTAGCGGGGGTGTTTTGATCCAGTGAATAGATTCCCAGTTGAATACGATATTATTGTGGTAGGTGCCGGTCATGCCGGTATCGAGGCTGCGCTTGCTTCCGCACGGATGGGAGCGCAAACGCTTTTACTCACCCTGAACCTGGATACCGTGGGCCAGCTTTCCTGCAATCCTGCCATGGGTGGGCTCGCAAAAACGCATCTTGCCCGCGAAATTGATGCTCTGGGGGGCGAAATCGCCAAGCTCACTGATATGTCGGCCATTCAATTTCGGATGCTGAATACCCGCAAAGGGCCTTCGGTGCGGGCGCAGCGTGCACAATGCGACAAAAAAGCCTATCAATTCCTGGCCAAATGGGTCTGCGAGCGTGAACCGAACCTGGATATAAAGCAGGCCAAGGCACTCGGCGTGATCGTGGAGCAGGGTAGGGCGGTCGGCGTGCGGACCTCTCTGGCGATGGATTTCTACGGGAAAGCGGTCATCGTTACGGCGGGAACCTTTCTGCGCGGTTTGATGCATATTGGCCTCAACCAGATTCAAGGGGGACGCTTGGGCGACGATGCCTCCAATGAGCTTTCGGCCTCTTTGATCGAAGCGGGTCTGAAACTGGGACGCCTCAAGACCGGGACGCCCTGCCGATTGAATCGGCGCTCGATTGATTTTACCAAGTGTACAGAGCAGCCGGGGGAAGAACCCCCTTACTGGTTTACCTATTGGCGCGAGGATCTCTTTAACGGCCGCTACCTCCATGAGGAAGGGTTGAACCCGCAAGAAAAGAATTCAACCGCAGGGGAGGGGAGCCCACTCTATCCGCCCGGCTCGGTCCTGGCACGGTTGGGGCATCAGATTCCCTGCCACATGACGGCGACGACACCGGCGACGAAGAAGCTGATTCAGGATAATCTCCATTTGTCGCCGCTCTATGCCGGGGTGATCGAGGGGATCGGGACCCGGTATTGTCCCTCGATTGAGGATAAAATCGTCAAATTTTCTACCAAGGAATCTCATCAATTATTCCTTGAGCCGGAAGGGCTTAGGACAGAAGAGATCTACATCAACGGTCTTTCCACTTCGCTGCCTTTCCCCGTGCAGCTCGCGATGCTTCGCACGGTGCCGGGGCTGGAAAATGCCCAGGTGATGCGTCCGGCTTATGCAGTGGAGTATGATTATGCGGATCCGACACAGCTCCAACCCACTCTGGAGACCAAGTGCTGCGAGAATCTCTATCTGGCGGGGCAGGTCAACGGGACCTCGGGATATGAAGAGGCTGCGGCACAGGGTTTGATGGCCGGGATGAACGCCGCGCTGAAGCTGGCCGGCAAATCGCCGGTGGTTTTGAGGCGCGATCAGGCCTATATTGGGGTGTTGATTGATGACCTGGTGACGAAGGGTGCGATTGAGCCCTACCGGATGTTTACTTCCCGGGCGGAGTATCGTCTGCTCCTGCGTCAGGATAATGCGGACGAGAGGCTGTCGCAGATTGGCTACGAGGCCGGGTTGCTCCCTGAGCGGCATTATCGCCATTTCCGGGCGAAGATGCAGGCAGTGGAAGAGGAGTTGCAGCGGCTCTCGGTCGAAAAAGAGGGCGGCATTCCGTTATCGCAGATTCTTAAGCGCCCGGAGGTTCATTATCGGGAGCTCGAAAAGCGCAATCCCGATCTTCCCGAGGCGGTCATCGAACAGGTGGAGCTGCGGATTAAATACGAGGGCTATATTCATCGCCAGGATGAGGAGGTCCGCAAGTTCCAGAGCCTGGAATCCAAGCAGATCCCTGATTGGCTCGATTACAACGCGATCTCGAGCCTGAGCTTTGAGGGCCGCCAGAAATTACTTCGGATTCAGCCGCTTACGTTGGGTCAAGCCAGCCGCATATCCGGTGTGACGCCTGCGGACGTGGGTTTGCTCATGGTCTGGATGAAGCGCGGTAAGCCGCAGCAGTAGGGCAGGGGAGTTTTCTCAAAAGACCATACCGGCCATACCAGTTTAGTATGGTTTCTAACCTTCTTGTTTTCAGATAGTTCTGAATTATTTTCAATTTTTTCAAGAAAAATAAGGTCTAAAAATTTGTCTAAAAATATATATGTGCTAGGTTAATGGTGTATGCTCGCTTACAAAGAGGCGGTCTTTTGTGCGGCGGTTCAGGTATTTCTATATACTTCTGAGACGTCTCGGGCGATTCCAACCTAAACATATATGTACATTATGAATAACGGTGCAAAAAAAGGGTCCTTGTCTTCCCAAAAGGGATACTGGAAGAGGGGGCTGACTTCACTTGTGCTGACGGCGTTAGCCCTCGGCGCAGCGAGTTACTCCCAAGCGGCGGTTGTCAGTGATGAAGCCGGTCTGAGAGCAGCTATTACTACGAAGGATAGCGCTATTACTATCCCGGCAGGGGCGACGATCACGCTGACCCTGCCGCTGCCCACAATTAACTATGACACCACGATTTCGGGCGCCTTTGACGGCAGCTCGGTGATTGATGGCGCCGGAGCGTACCCAGCCTTTGAAATAACGGTGGGTGCGAATGTGACGATTCAAGGCCTGACGGTTCAAAACAGCCGTTTGACCGGAGCAGCTAGGAAGGGCGGTGCCGCTATTTCCAACGCGGGTAACCTGACTGTCAGCGAATGTCACTTCCTGAACAACGTTGTCGATGTTGCCGGAGTGAATACGACGGCTGCATTGGGCGGTGCTCTCTTCAGCAATGGTACGCTGAGTCTTCAGAATTCTTCATTTTTCAACAATACCGCGCTGGGTGCTAGCGGCCGCGTGACGCCTCAAGGTAACCTGGCTCCGACTGTTGCAGCGGGCGGTGCTGTATATATTGAGGGAACCGGCAACGTACTGAACTGTACCTTCAGCGGCAACTTGGCTAAGGGCGGTGACGGTGTCGGCAAAGATCCCAAGATCGCCTCCAGTGCAGGAGCTCACTCCTACGGCGGCGCCCTGAGCGTTGATTCAGGTGCGACAGCGACGTTGGGTTTCCTGACCATTATCAATAACGAGGCCAAGGGCGGTAATACAGAAATATCCTCCGGCGGTGGAACGACCGGCGGCGGTATCGGCTTTGGCGGCGCGATCAGCTCCGGAAGCACCAAGACGACGATTCAGAACAATATCTTCAGCGGCAGCAAAGAAACCAGTGGAACAGTCGTTCTGCCTGCAAGCAGCAGCATGAAGCCTGATGTCGACGGTGACTTTACTGACGGAGGCGGCAACTTGTTTAATTCCGCTGCCAGCGTGGTCAAACCGATGACGAAGGCACTGAACGGCACGCAGGTTTTTCCCATTGACAAGAGCAGCCCCGCTTACAATCAAGCGGTGGTGGTTGCTTCCGTAACCCGTGACCAGCGCGGCATTTCTCGTCCGCGTGCGGCCGTGGGTACCGGAACCGGTTTTGATATCGGTGCTTATCAGCTGGGTGTGTGGACCGTGACTGCCGACAGCAAGGTACGTCCCTACAATACAGTCAATCCTGCTCTGACCTACACGGTTCGCGATCCTTATCTAAACATCGTGAGCGTGAGCGGCAATGCGGATATCAGCACGACGGCGATAACTTCGAGTCCGGTGGGTAGCTATCCCATTACGGTATCCCAGGGAACACTGGATTCTGCCAATGATTACGTTTTCGTGGGTGCGACCCTGACAGTGACTCCGGTTCCTCTGATTGTAACGGCTGACGACAAGAGCCGTCCCTACAACACGGAAAACCCGGCGCTGACCTATGTCATTACGAACACCAGCGGAGCGCCTGTGGCGGTTTCTGGCTCGGCAGCCTTGAGCACGACAGCGGTCAAGACGAGTCCGGCGGGAAGCTATCCCATCAGCGTGGCGCAAGGCACCTTGGACAGCAACTATACCTATACTTTTGTGCCGGGCACCTTGACGGTGACCAAACCGGCCCTGACGGTGACAGCTGACGATAAAGTGCGTCCCTACAACACGGCCAACCCGACTCTGACCTATGTGGTTAGAGACAGCGGAGGAGCCGTGGTTGCGGTTTCGGGCACAGCGGCCCTGAGCACGACAGCAGTGACGACGAGCCCTGTGGGTGCGTACCCCATTGCGGTAACCCAGGGCACTCTGGATAATAACTATACCTATACTTTCGTACCGGGTACCTTGACTGTGACTCCGGCAGCCCTCATCGTGACTGCGGATAACAAGAGCCGCCTGTACAATACGGCCAATCCGACTCTCACCTATACGGTGAAGAATAGCAGCGGAGCCGAGGTAGCGGTCTCGGGCACAGCGGCCTTGAGCACCACAGCGGTGACGACGAGCCCTGTGGGTAATTATCCTATTACGGTATCCCAGGGAACTCTGGAGACCAACTATACCTACACCTTCATCCCGGGCACACTGACAATTACCCGTCCGGCTTTGACAGTGACTGCGGACGACAAGAGCCGTGCTTATAACACGCCCAACCCTGCATTGACCTATACGGTAACCGATGGCAGCGGAGCGGTGGTAGCGGTTTCGGGTACGGCAGCCCTGAGTACGACGGCGGTAACGACGAGCCCTGTGGGGAGCTATCCGATTTCGGTCTCTCAGGGAACGTTGGATAACAACTACACCTATACGTTTGTACCGGGAACTCTGACAGTGGTACCTGCGGGTCTCATTGTGAGTGCGGACAATAAGAGCCGTCTCTATAATACGGATAATCCGCCCCTGACCTATGTGATTACCGACAGCTTCGGCACGGTGGTTGCAGTTTCGGGAACTCCGGCCTTGAGCACTACGGCGGTCAAGACGAGCCCGGTGGGCAGCTACCCGATTTCAGTGGCTCAGGGTTCGCTGGATAGCAATTACAGCTATACGTTTATCCCGGGTACACTGACGGTGACTCCGGCACCTCTGACGGTAACGGCCGATGATAAGAGCCGTCCCTACAATACAGCCAACCCGACTCTGACCTATGTGGTGAGAGATAGCGGCGGCAAAGTAGTCACGGTATCCGGTGCGGCAGCATTGAGCACCACGGCAGTGACGACAAGCCCGGTGGGAACCTATCCCATCGCGGTAACTCAGGGGACTCTGGATTCGAACTACAGCTACACGTTCGTCAATGGTACGCTAACGGTAACTCCGGCCGCCCTCATCGTGACTGCGGATAACAAGAGCCGCCTCTACAACACGGCCAACCCTGCTCTGACCTATACGGTAACTGACAGCAGCGGTAAGGCGGTTGCAGTTTCGGGCGCAGCGGATATCAGCACGACAGCGGTGACGACGAGCCCGGTGGGCAGCTATCCGATCACGGTCGCACAGGGAACGCTGGAATCCAACTACACCTATACTTTCAGACCGGGCACCCTGACGGTGACCCGTCCTGCATTGAAGGTGACGGCGGACGATAAGACCCGTGCCTATAATACGGATAATCCGGCTCTGACTTATACGGTGACCGATAGCACCGGAGCGATCTTCCCGGTTCCGGGTACGGCAGCATTGAGTACCACGGCGGTGAAGAGCAGTCCGGTGGGCAGCTATCCGATCTCGGTCTCTCAGGGGACGTTGGATAACAACTACACCTATACGTTCGTACCGGGTACGTTGACGGTGACTCCGGCCACACTCATTGTGAGCGCGGACAACAAGAGCCGTCTCTACAATACGGATAATCCGGCCCTGACTTATAAGATTACTGACAGCGTCGGTACGGTGGTTGCAGTTTCCGGAACTCCGGCCTTGAGCACGACGGCGGTGAAGAGCAGTCCTGTGGGCAGCTACCCGATCACGGTGACTCAGGGTTCACTGGAGAATAACTATACGTATACCTTCATCCCGGGTACCTTGACGGTCACCCAGCCGGCCCTGACGGTAACGGCCGATGACAAGAGCCGTCCGTACAATACGGCCAACCCGACTCTGACCTATGTGGTGAGAGACAGCGGCGGCAAAGTAATCGCGGTATCCGGTGCGGCAGCATTGAGCACCACGGCAGTGACGACAAGCCCGGTGGGGACCTATCCCATCGCGGTAACTCAGGGTACGTTGGATAGCAACTACAGCTATACGTTCGTTAATGGTACGTTGACGGTGACTCCGGCAGCCCTCATTGTGACTGCGGATAACAAGAGCCGCCTCTACAACACGCCCAACCCTGCATTGACCTATACGGTAACCGATAGCAGCGGTAAGGCAGTTGCGGTTTCGGGTTCAGCGGCGATCAGCACCACAGCGGTGACGACGAGCCCGGTGGGCAGCTATCCCATCACGGTAGCCCAGGGAACACTGGAGAGCAACTACACCTATACCTTCAGGCCGGGTACACTGACAGTGACCCGTCCTGCGTTGACGGTGAAGGCGGATGACAAGAGCCGTCTCTACAATACCGATAACCCGCCTCTGACGTATGTCGTGACTGACAGCAGCGGAGCGGTCTTCCCGGTTTCGGGAACGGCAGCCTTGAGCACGTCGGCGGTGACGACGAGTCCGGTGGGCGATTATCCGATTTCGGTCTCCCAGGGGACGTTGGATAACAACTACAGCTACACCTATGTACCGGGCAAGTTGACTGTGACACAGCCGGCTTTGACGGTAACGGCCGATAACAAGAGCCGCCTCTACAATACGGATAACCCGGCCCTGACTTATGTCGTGACCGACAGCAGCGGAGCCGTGGTGAGCGTTTCGGGAACGGCAGCCTTGAGTACTACGGCGGTGAAGAGCAGTCCTGTGGGCAGCTACCCGATCACGGTAACCCAGGGATCTCTGGATAAGAACTATACGTATACCTTCATCCCGGGTACCTTGACCATAACCAAGGGCTCCCTGATCGTGACTGCGGATGACAAGAGCCGTCTCTACAATACCGATAACCCGACCCTCACCTATGTGGTGAAGGACAGCACGGGCAAGGTGGTGAACGTGAGCGGTGCGGCTTCTCTGAGCACGATAGCCGTCAAGACGACACCTGTGGGAACGTATCCGATCGTGCCGACTCAAGGCACTCTGGATAACAACTACACCTATACGTTCGTCAATGGTACGCTGACAATTACTCAGCCGGCCCTGACGGTGATCGCCGACAACCAGACACGTCCTTACAATACGCCTAACCCGGCCCTCACCTATGTGGTGAAGGATAGCTCGGGCAATACGGTGAGCGTGAGCGGTTCAGCCAGTGTGACCACTACGGCCATCATTTCGAGCCCGGTGGGTGATTATCCGATTACCCCGACACAGGGTACGCTGGACAGCAACTACACCTATACCTTCAAGCCGGGTACTCTCAAGATTACCCGCAGCGCCTTGAAAGTCGTTGCTGACGATAAGAGCCGTCCGTACAATACGGCCAATCCTCCGTTGACCTACACGATCACGGATTCGAGCGGAAGCGTTGTGGGCGTGAGCGGTTCAGCCGACATCACCACGACGGCCGTAACGACCAGCAATGCGGGTGATTACCCGATTAGTGTCAGACAGGGGACTCTGGACCCGAACTACACCTACACCTACGTGAATGGGAAACTGACTGTGACGCCTATCGGTGTGGCAGTTGCACTGCCGGGCAGCGAACGCTACTACGGCCAGCGCAATGCTGAAGCGGTCAGCGACCTGACCTCCACGAACGTGAACTGGACCCGCAACGACCTGGTGTTCTACTACGGCGGCGCATGGGTACCGTTCTCGACCTTCGCCAACGCCTTCAGCGGCGACCCGCAATTCAAGACGGATGCTGTGGATTACACGGCCAAGGTGGGTAGTTATAACGTGATCGTCTACACCGGTTCCCTCAAGAGCCAGAACGTGACCATCACCAATGCGGTGAGCAGCCAGATCCTGACTGAGAACAAGAATAACAGTCTCGATCCTCTGACCGCTCCGCTGGGAGATTACCTCCGCGTGCTGCCTGTGGACCTCCACATCACGGCTTATGCGGATCCGCCGGTCGCCCCGATCGGTGTGACCCCGACCTTCAAGTACTACTACGGCATCACCAATGCGGTGACCGGTAAGAGAGAAGGTTTCTTCGTGAATAACGAGACCGAGGGCAACCTGATCAGCAGACCCAGATCCAGACTCAAAGATCTCTTTGTAGACCTGTCGATCCCGGGTATCTATACGCTGACGCCTTACGGTGCACAGTCGGAGAATTACAATATCATCCGCCACGACGGCTCCTTCGCGGTCTTCAATGATCGCTGGGCTTTGGAAGAGGGACCTCTGCCGAGGAACTACGAGAAGACAGGGCTCTTTGAGCAGCTGGTTCTCGTGATGAATGACTCCACCAATAACTGGGTCGGCCTGGAGCTCAATGTTGCCCAGGTGATTGGCGGCACCGTGGTGAACGCCAGCAGAACGACCCCCGATGGCTACTGCCTGCTCCACAACTATCCGGTTGTGCCCGGCGAAGTGGTCGCCTTCGTGGTGGAATATCAGATTCCTGAGGGTAACTCGCTCTGGTATTATCCGGAGTATACATTCACACCGCTCTTTGCGGGAATCAATGACCGGACTGAGGTTCGTACGATTGCCTCCGGCAGTGCCAAGGCGATTACCTCAAGGATCACGGTCGTAGATGTGCCGACCTATAACTCCGAGGATTGGACCTTCGATACGGCTCCGGCAACGCCGGCCGGTCTCAGGTACCTCGTGAAATACGGCTGGGCAGCCTGGGTCAATGTGGGAATTCTCCTGACCGTTGACGATGTCACGGTGGGTAAGACCTACGAGATTCAGTTCTCCGATGATAACGTGACCTGGATTCCTGTGGTTCCCAGAGTCAAAGCGACAAGCAAGACTCTGGTCTGGACCGATAAGGGAGCACCCAAGACTCCGGTTCATCCGCTGATGGGCGGCGCCCCGGCGCGCTTCTACAGAGTGGTCGAGATGCCTTAAGGCACTCCGAACGCACAGGCAGCGCCTGAAGGGTAGCTGCTAAAGACGATAGTCACCGTGTTGGCCTCAGGGTCGGCACGGTGACTCTTCCTTCGGAGGTGAGGCTTGACTTTTGCCTGTTTTGGAATTAAATGTTCTTCAGATTGTTATCTGGCGTCGAATGGCGCCGGGAGTAGGAAAAGCGATGCGAAAGGTGTTTCGAAAAAGGAAATTCAGTTTTCCGGAAGGAGGGATGCTTCAGGCTTGTGGGAGAGGTATTCTCCTCCCGGTTCTGACGTTCCTTGCGCTTTTCATATGGGGGATATCCGGCCTGCTGGCTTCCCCGGAGGATACTTATGAAATCGCGCCCCGGGATGCCGAGGAGATGACGCCGCTGGTCCATGAGGAGAGCTACGGAAGGACCGGGCCGATTGTCTTCAACCATCAGAGTGCGCTCTGGGAGCAGATTGTCCTGGTGGTGAATAACAGCTCGAGCGATTGGAGCGCGGTGGCGCTTCTGGTGAGCGATGTGAAAGGCGGGAGCATCTACAATGCGCTCAATGCCGGCGAGGGAACCTATGAGCTGGTGCATAATCACAATGTGCCAGCCAATGGCGGAATGGTGAAATTTGTGGTCGAATATCGTGCCGATAAACCCTCGGAAGGTTTGGAATCCGAGCCGACTTTCTTTTTCCGGCCGATGACCGGCGAAGAGCGGAAAGTTACCTCGGGAAGCGCCAAGCCTGTCCGCACCACCTTTGAAGTTCAGCCTTTGGGAGTCGGCTATTACAGCGTGAATTTACCCTCATCCATCGAGGTGGATGTGCCCGAGGCGTGGAGTCTGCCTCTGAGCCCTTATGAGGTGGGCGGCTGGGCCAGCATCGGGGTCATGCTCTCGTTTGACACCCGTCCGGGCGAGGTGTACGAGATTCAGTTTTCCGATGATGGCAGAACCTGGTTGCCGGCCCTGCCGCACCTGAGAGCTGCGGGAGCTCAGGCGATCTGGATTGATAAAGGAGCCCCCAAGACGCCCACACACCCGATGCTGACGATTGTGCCGGGCGGAATCCCAGAACCTTTGCGTCTTTACCGGGTGGTGGAGCTGCCTGATCTACCGAAGTAGGCTGACCTTCAATTGGTAGAATTTCCCTTTCGAGGAGAGGGGAGCCGGGTCTTCGAAAAGAGTCTTTATACCTTTCTCACCTGTTTCCTCGGAAATGGGCTTCAGGATCTCTTCGGTATTGTCCCCACTGAGAGAATCCCGGGCGATGACCTCGCAGCTGCAATCCGTGGCCGCAGCCGATTTACTGAAAGAGAGCTGACAGTAGCGTTCTCCCTCTTTGCGGATAAACCCGATGGAAAGAGGATTGGCTGAATCTTTTTCCAATGGATGAGTTCCTGCGGCGTACTCGACCAGGTTGGGTAAACCATCCCGGTCGGGGTCGGCTTCGGGTGCCGCCTCTGCGTCGCCGGCGGTCCAATAGATCGCCTGCCAGGTTTCAAAGGGGCTCAGCTCAGGCAGGGGCAGAACGTGAAACGTGTAGAGCGCTTCGGGCGAATAGATCGGCTCGGATTCGCCCACCTTTGTAGCATGAGCCCGGAAGGAGATCTGATACACGCCCGGCGAAGTGAAACCCCAGTTGTAATGGGCATGTGCACCGGCCTGGATTTCGAGGTAATCTCCAGAGCTGAATCCGTCGCGGCTATCCATCCGCAGATCGATGCCGCTCGTGCTTTGCCAGAGGAGGAAATTTCCCGGTCCCTCGACACCGGTGAGCTGGATCCGGATTGAATCCCGGAAGAGATCGGACGGGATATCTTCCGCGCAAATGCCGACAAAGGGGACACCTTCATAATGACTTTGCGGGAGGATCCAGAGCCAGTCTCCGCCGTCCCCCAGGGGAGTTCCTTCCGGGAGACTCATTTTCATGCTCTCCGGGCAGACGACGACACAATCTTCGGGAGGACAGCTGATTTCCCCATCCGGTGTTTCGGTTTCCACAATCAGGCTTAAGGGTTCTTCCTGTTCGGTGTCCCATTCCAGGCCCAGGAGGTCCACATGGCCCCGGGTGATCATGAGGGGAGTCTCCGCTCCCGAAGACGCCATAACGGGTAAGGAGAGCAGAAGAGATAAGATAATTTTTTTCATTAGTTTTATTAAATAGTTTCGTTACGAGAATCATTGGTATCCCGGAGGCCGGGCGAAGTTATCACCGGCTTCAATTCGGGATTTCATTTTTTGGGCTTTCAGGCTCTCCACGTGGGTATCTGCAAAGAGATAATTGGCAGAATTACCGTGGCGATCGGGCTCAATATCCTCCGTGACACTGGTCCACCCCGAGAGCCACTCTCGGGAATGGGTGTGGTCATTAAAAGTGCTGACCCCGACTTTGTGAGATATTTCAAAAGTAGTGATCGTTTTCGTGGGGAATCTGAGCGAGTCGAGCTTGCGAAAGCTTTCCAGCACGCTACCGAAGGGGTCCACCAAGTCTACCGATGTGTACTCGTTTAAGGTATAGCTGGCTGCGTTGTTTGTCAGGCGTTCCCTTTTCCGAGGGTCGGCCGGGCAGATTCGGATTCGATCCACTTTGCCGGCATAGCTTGAGAGCTGATGTATCCAGGAGACATTGGTGGTTGCCCCGTGGGTTGTCGTCGGACCGTAGCCCCGGTTATCTTCAGCGTAAAGGCTGATTGCCAGGCCGATCTGACGCATATTGTTGGCGCAGCTGATCTGTTGGGCTCTGATTTTCGCTTTGGAGAGCGCCGGCATAATCATGCCCGCCAGGATGGCGATAATGGCGATGACGACCAGGAGCTCAATGAGCGTAAAGGCAGAGCGGGAGAGAGGCTCTCTCCACTTAAAGGAGGCAAAATATTTCTGTTTCATTTTTCAATCGTATAAAGAACATTCATGACGGAGACTCCGGAAAGAGTCTCCGTTTTAAGGTCCGGTAAAGGGCCTTAACCTGGGTTCAGTTATAGATTGAAAGAGGGTGGAGCCCGACCGAAGGGCAATCCCTCGGGGGCTTCCGTGGAGAGCTGATAAACGGGTTCAGCACGTAGAGAGATAAACCCGATGGGCTGGGGAGGTGCAATAAAGGTGGGTGCGTTATGGAGCAAGCCCTGGGCGATCCAGAGGACGAAGCACTCCGCCTTGGCCGGTAAATGGCCTGAGGAATCTGAATCGGAGGAGTGGCTCGGGCTCTGAGCCTCGGCTTCATGAGAGCAGGCGAGGTGATTCTCAGAACTGGAAGCGGCGTGATGAATCCACTCATGGGTTGAGGGATGGACCGCGGCCAGGAGCGCAAGCATCAGGGCCAAAAGGAGGACGGCGGAGATTCCTGTAATCCCCGCGCGATTCCAAAGTCGGCCTGAAGCAAATGCGCGCATTGCTAATTGCAATTCTTTTGCAAATAGAAAAAATTGTCAAGCCTCCCTACGAAAAAAAACACGGCAGGCAGTTCTTTGCCGACCGTGTCTTTCGCTTTATCTCTGAGCCCGGTGGGGCTCTTTATTTTCTAGTGACCACAGGAAGAGCCGCAGCTTCCGCCGTCGTTATCGTGGTCATGATCGTGATGCTCACAGGCTGAACCGGTGGATTGGAGGCTGCCCTTGAGATAAGCCTCAACGGCCGCCTTGGCCTCGCCGGTGGCGCCCAGGACGACTTTCACGTTGCGGCTTTCGAATATCTCGATCGCACCGCCGCCCATGCCGCTGGCGATCATGACGTTGACGCCGCGATCAGCCAGGAAGTTCGGCAGGAATCCCGGCTTGTGGCCCGGATTGGCGACCGGTTCCTCTTTGGTGATGACGCCATCGGTGACGGTGAAAATTCTGAACGTTTCGCAGTGGCCGAAGTGTTCTTCGATCTGACTTCCCTTGCAGGGGAGCGCAATCACCGCGTTCACCTTTTCGGCGGCGCTTTCGTTGTGGAGAGCCCCCGAGCAGGAGCCATCATGGTTATGGCCGTCGGGAGCATCAAGCAAGGTTTCCAGGAGGCCTGCGGCGATATTGAGCAAATCGCATTCCACCGCTTCAATGGCGCCGTTATCGCAGGCGGTTGCGAAGCGTGGATCAATGGGGAGCTTACCCAGGACGGGGAGCTTATGTTTTTTGGCCGTTGCGTCGATGCGGCTTTCCCCGAAAATGTTGTATTTCTTACCGTTATCCGGGCACTCGAAGTAAGACATATTCTCGACCAGGCCGAGGATGGGAATCTTCATCATGTTAGCCATATTGACGGCTTTGCTGACGATCATGGAGACCAGTTCCTGCGGAGAGGTGACCACGATAATACCGCTCACGGGCAGGGATTGGAAAACGGTCAGAGGTACATCGCCGGTTCCCGGGGGCAGATCGACAAAGAGAAAATCGACATCGCCCCAGATGACATCTTTCCAGAATTGTTTGACCGTATTGGCGAGGATGGGACCGCGCCAGACGACCGGGTCGGTATCGTTTGAGAGGAGCAGGTTGATCGAGACGACGCTGATGCCCGATTTACTCTTGGAGGGGAAGACGCCCGTCTCTGCAATGCTCAGCTTTTCGGTAATGCCGAAAGCCTTGGGAATGGAGGGACCGGTGATGTCGGCATCCAGAATCGCGGTTTTATAGCCGCGCTTGCGCATGGCGACTGCCAGGAGCGAGGTCACGAGGGATTTACCGACACCGCCTTTGCCACTGACGACGCCGATGACTTTTTTGATCTGGCTCAGATCGTGTGGTTTTTCGGAAAAGTCAACAGCCTTTTCCGAGCAGCCTTGGCTGCAGCTGCTGCAATCTGAGTTGCAGGATGATGTGTTATTTGACATATATCTGTAATTAAAAAGCGTTAGTATAAATTAATTGTTAGATGGTGAGCTCCGCTCCTGCCTGAATATAGCGGATTTGATCTCCCATGAGAATTCTTAGTTTCTTGTAGGCTTCGAGCCCGGTGCAGTGGCAGGTATAGTAACGGGTGGGCCAGGCCAGGAGTGCTTTGGCAATCGCCTCGATGGTCTCATCGGGTTCAGAAGTACCGATTGAGGGGCTGGAAAGGTGGAAGCCGCCAATGACAGCATCCATGGGAGCCCCGGCCAGCTGAATCGCCTGCTCAATGATGTTGATGATGCCCCGGTGGGAACAGCCCGAGATCAGGACGTTTTTGCCGCCCTGATTGATGATGAGGTTCTGCTCATGAGAGAAGGTATCAAGAACGAGTTGCCCTTCTTCGCGGCAGAGCAGATTCTGATTGGAGTGTGCCTCAAATTTATGGCCCGGAACCGATGAAAAAAGGAGCAATCCCTTGCCGACCGAGAAATCGCCCTTGAGGAGATTCACCCGCGGATTGAGCTTGATCATCGGGTCGATGCCGATGGGATAGACTCCATTTCCATTCTGGTCACGCCGGGAGAAGTGCTCGCCAAAGGCTTTTTCGTGCATGTAGATGGGGGCTTTCCGGTTGATTTCCAGGAAGCTCATGAGCCCGCCGCCGTGGTCAAAATGTCCATGGGAGAGAATGGCCAGGTCCACCAGGGCCAGGTTGACACCCAAGAGGTGAGCATTTTTCAGGAAGCTTCCGCTTTTGCCGGTATCAAAAAGGATTTTGCCGGCTTTGGTCTGAATGTGAAGGCTCAAGCCATGTTCGCAAGCAAACTCGGGGCTGAGCGCCGTATTTTCCATGAGGACGCTGATTTTCATCTTATGAGGCCAGCTCCATAAGCCGGGTAATATTTTGGTAAACAGTTTCAATGGCCGCCTGGGCCGGTCCGGGCACCTGGCTGATGCAGAGGCCCTGATTAATTGCGCGATTGACCGCTGCGTCAAAGGGGATTCTGCCGACGCAAGGGATGTCTTCGCGAGAACAATAAGCTTCGATTTCGCGAGTCCGCTCGGGGTTCAGGTCAAACTTATTGATGCAGACGGCGCAGCTCAGTTGAAAATTGCGGGCTGTTTTGACGACCCGCTCCAGGTCGCTGATTCCCGAAAGAGAAGGCTCGGCAACAAACAGGACCGTATCGACACCGCTCAAAGAGGCGATCACGGGGCAGCCGATTCCCGGAGAGCCGTCAATGATGGCGAGAGTTGTTTCTTCCGGGGCGGCCTCTTTCATCCGTTTTTTGACCTCAGAGACCAGTTTGCCGGAGTTGCCGCTGCCAGTCTTTAGCTGTGCGGTAGAGAAGATCGATTCGGGACTGCGATAGAGCATGAGCTCTCCTGTGACGGTAGGGATTGACTCTATTGCTTGGAGAGGGCAGAGCTCAACACAGAGACTGCAGCCTTCGCAGGCGAG
>DBPU01000068.1:0-218 GCA_002305615.1 Verrucomicrobia bacterium UBA1412
GGAGGGCATGTTGGCGCCTTCGCTAACCAGGATACAGCCGTTCTTGAGCAGCGTCTTGGCATCCTCGGCGTCAATTTCGTTCTGCGTGGCGCTCGGGAAAGCGCATTGTGCGGGAACGGACCAGGGGCGTTTGCCTGCGTGGAATTCCGCATTGGGATACTTGGTGAGATACTCGCTGATGCGGCCGCGTTTTTCGTTCTTGATCTCCATGACCCAGG
>DBPU01000068.1:254-5102 GCA_002305615.1 Verrucomicrobia bacterium UBA1412
GAAGAGTCACTCAGAGTGAGAACTTTGGCACCGAGCTCATTGAGCTTCTCGACCGTATATTGAGCTACGTTACCCGAACCAGAAACCACGCAGGTCTTGCCTTTGAAGTCTTGGGCTTTGGTGTTGAGCATCTCTTTTGCAAAATAGACGCAACCGTAACCCGTGGCTTCCGGGCGAATCAGAGAGCCGCCCCATTCCAGACCTTTACCAGTCAGGACACCGGAGAACTCATTGGCCAGTTTCTTGTATTGGCCGAAGAAGAAACCAATTTCGCGCTTGCCTACACCGATATCACCCGCCGGAACGTAGGTGTTGGGGCCGACATAGCGGTAGAGTTCGGACATGAAGGATTGGCAGAAACGCATGACTTCGCCGTCGGATTTGCCCTTGGGATCAAAGTCGGAGCCTCCCTTGCCGCCGCCCATGGGAAGGGTGGTCAGGGAGTTTTTGAAAATCTGTTCAAAGGCCAAAAACTTCAATATGCTCGCGCAGACCGTAGGATGGAAGCGCAGACCGCCTTTGAAAGGTCCGATGGCACTGCTGAATTGGATACTGAAACCGCGATTGACCTGGATTTTGCCTTTGTCATCAACCCAGGGTACCCGGAAGATGATCTGCCTTTCGGGCTCTGTGATTCTTTCGAGGATGGCGTGATCCTGATATTTACGGTGGCGTTCAATTACCGGAGCGATGGAGCCCAGGACTTCGGTAATCGCCTGCAAAAATTCAGGTTCGTTGGGGTTTCTTTTGCTGACGCGCTGTATGGTCTCTTGGATATAGCTATTCATGTATGTATCTAATATTTTGTTTAATATTATCTAATGGACTCTTTTGTCAGGCTCGAGTCTCTGGGCTTAGCTGCTGAGAGCGGCTGAGGAGCCAACGGCTCAAGTCGAGTAGAGTCTACAAGAGAATTGAAGGGTCCGCAACAAAAAAAGTTAGAAAAATACATAATGATAATTAGTAAAACTAATCACACGAGTTCAAAAAATCTACTCACCCTTTTTTCCCCGCTAAAATATGGGGGTTTTTTAATCGTCTTGCTTGCGCGTTCCCCAGCGCTTGGCTTCGGGCAAAGGAGGCAGTTTGAGCCGCGTGCTCCACGTCCTGGGGCCCAGAAGCGCATCGACCGCATCGGCCAGGTCCTTCACCGGACGAACGTAGAAGGATTCCGCAGATTCCAGCCAGGCATATTGTCCGTCGGGGAAGTAGAAACCGATCAAGAGCGGGCAATCGCCTTTGAAATTCTGGACGAGCTTAAAGAGGTCATCCAGTTTTTCGGGAGTTATCTTTTCATGTCTCAGACGGATTTGTACCTGTTGGGTACAGGTTTGAAGGAACGTGTAGAGCGGGATAATTTCCTCGGCAAAAATTTTATTCTCTTTGTCGCTGATATTGAGCTGGCCTATTACGATATAGGGCTCGCCTTCCTTGAGCAGAGAAATCCATTTCTCGCTCTGATCTCCAAAGTTCAGAACGGCGATGCTACCTTCTCCATCCTGCAGTTGAAAGGAGAGGAAGGGTTTGCCGGTCTTCTTGCTAAACCCCTTTGTGACGCTGATGGCAAGA
This sequence comes from Verrucomicrobia bacterium UBA1412, assembly GCA_002305615.1. GTDB lineage: Bacteria > Verrucomicrobiota > Verrucomicrobiia > Limisphaerales > UBA1412 > UBA1412. The sequence continues at coordinate 1,824 of DBPU01000068.1, forward strand.
CCTGCGGTTCGGACCATTGAGCGATTCTTTTCCTCGGGCAGCTCGGAGATTCTGTGTGAAACCAGGCGCCGGGCATCTTTCTCAAACGGGGAGAACGGGTGCCCGCTGATGTAGAAGCCCAGGAGCTCTTTCTCTTTTTCCAGACGCTGATTGAGGGGGAGCTCAGGCAGTTGGATTTCCGGGACCATTGTGGTTTGCTCATGGGGACTGAGCATATCAAAGAGGTTGCCCTGGCCCGCGAGCGCATCCTTCAATTTACGCGCACCGGAAGCCAGGGCTGCGTCGATACTGGCGGCCAGGACAGAACGCGGTTTGCCGAAAGAGTCGAGTGCGCCCGAAAAGATCAGCCCCTCAAGCACTCGTTTATTGAGCGCCTTGGTGCCGAGCCGGCCGCATAAATCTTCCAGCGATTGGAAGGGGCCCGATTGAGCCCGTTCTTCCAGAATGGCGCTGACGCTGCCGACTCCCATTCCTTTGATGGCGGCCAGGGCAAAGTGAATCGCCCGAGCCTCTTTTGCCGGGGTGAAGTAGGTATCACTCTGGTTGATATCCGGCGGTAGAATGGCGATTTCCATCTCCTTGGCTTCGTCGATCAGGGGCAGGAGTTTCTTCTGATCTTCCATGGCGTTGGTCATCGCCGCGGCAATGAACTCCACCGGATAATTGGCCTTGAGCCAGGCCGTCTGATAGGCGACAAAGGCATAAGCGGCGGCATGGGATTTATTGAAGCCGTATCCGGCAAATTTCTCCAGAAGGTCAAAAATTTCATCCGCTCTTTTTTCCGGAATCTGGTGGGCCGACGCGCAACAATCCACGAATTCTTTGCGCATTTTTTTCATCTTTTCAACGTCCTTTTTACCCATGGCCCGGCGGAGGATATCGGCTTTACCCAGAGAGAAACCGGCCAGCGCCTGGGTCGCCTGCATTACCTGTTCCTGATAGATCATGATGCCGTAGGTCTCTTTGCAGACATTCTCCAAGAGCGGGTGCAGGTACTCGATTTTGACTTTCCCATGGCGCCGGTTGATGAAATCCGGGATGAGGTCCATCGGGCCCGGACGGTAGAGCGCCACCAGTGCCGTAATATGTTCGATGGAGCTCAGCTCGAAGCGGCGGCAGAGATCGCGCATTCCGCCGGATTCCAACTGGAAGACGCCGACCGTCTCGCCCTGGTTAAGCAGGGCGTACGTTTTCTCATCATCCTGGGGAATCTTGTTGATATTGATTGAGACCCCATGATTTTTCTCGATCAATTTGCAGGCGTTGTTGATGATCGTGAGGGTTCTGACCCCGAGCATATCCATCTTGAGCAGTCCCAGGTCTCCGACCGGTCCCATCGGGTATTGCGTGACGACGGCATCGTGATCGTCCTTGCGTAGCGGCAGAATGTTGCTGAGCGGCTCAGCGCCGATGACGACCGCCGCCGCATGGGTAGAGGCATTGCGGGCGATATTTTCCAGGACCAGACCCACATCGATCATTTCCCGCGTATTATCGTCGTTATCGTAAGCCTCTTTGAGTTCGGGGATCGTCGTGACGGCTTTCCAGAGGGCCGATTTTTCTCCTTTCTCGAGCTCAATCGTTCCGGGAATCAATTTGGAAATGCGGTCCCCGAAATTGTAATCCAGACCCATGGCCCGGCTGACATCGCGGACGATATTCTTGGCGCCCAGAGAACCGAAGGTGGTGACCTGAGCCACGGAATCATCGCCGTACTTGCGCCGGACGTAGTCGATCACTTCCACTCGGCGGTCATCGGCGAAATCGATATCAATATCGGGCGGGTTGACGCGCTCGGGGTTCAGGAATCGCTCAAAGAGAAGGTTGAAGCGCAGGGGCTCCACGTTGGAAATTTGCAGCAGATAAGTCACCATGGACCCTGCGGCCGAACCTCTGGCCAGACAGAAAATTCCCTGGCTGCGGGCGTAGCGGACGAAATCATCCACAATGAGGAAGTAGGAGAGGAAGCCCGTTTTCTTGATGACGCCCAGCTCCTTATCGACGCGCGCGATGATCGATTCCACGGCGGCTTTGGCGGCCTCCTCCAAAAGTGCAGCGGAGGGCTCGGCAGAGTCTGCGCTTTCGGGCTCTACCCAGGTGGGGAGCTTGCGGGCCTCTTCCGGGGGCAGCGGCTTGTAACTGAATGATTCGCCATCGGTTTCTACCTCGATGCCGTAACGGACTTTAAAGCCTTCGCAGAGGAGCTCGCGCAGGCAGTTCATGGTCGTTTTGCCGGCCGGAGGGGTCCACTCGGGGTAGTGGAGCGCCTTGAAATCGAACTCCACCTTGCAGCGGGAGGCAATCGCCACCGTGTTGCTGATGGCCTCGGGGGTATTAGCAAAGAGCGCTTTCATCTCCTCGGCCGAGCGCAGATAGAACTGGCCCTCGGGGTAAATCATCCGGTTGGGGTCGTTGATCGTCCTGTTGGTGCCGATACAGACCAGGATGTCGTGGGCGTGGGAATCCTCTTTGCGGATATAGTGGACATCAGCCGTGGCGACCAGGCCGAGATTCATCTCCTTTGAAAAGGCGACCAGATGCTCATTGACTTTTTCCTGCTCCGGGATGCTGTTATGCTGCAATTCGAGGAAGAAATTCTCCGCTCCGAAGGTATCCCGATACCACAGAATCGCCTTGCGGGCTTCCTCCATATCGTCATCCCGGATCAAGCGGGGAATTTCCCCTCCCAGGCAGGCCGAGAGCGCGATGAGGCCTTCGTGGTGTTTTTCGAGCAGCTCCTTATCCACGCGCGGCTCATAGTAAAAGCCCTCCATGTACCCGGCCGTGACCAGACGGATTAGGTTCTGGTAACCGGTATTGTTTTCGGCCAGGAGGACCAGATGGTAGCTGCGCGGTTTGCCGCCGCCGGCCCGGGGGCGCTTTTCAAAGCGGCTGCCCGGAGCGACATAGACCTCGCAGCCGATGATCGGTTTGACCTCGGCCTGGTCCACGCTTTTTGCCTTACCCAGGGCCATCCGGAAGAAATCTATCGCACCGGACATGGTTCCGTGGTCCGTCAGGGCTAACGCAGGGAATTGGAGCTCTTTAGCCCGATCCACCAGTTTATCCAGCCGGCATGCTCCGTCGAGCAGTGAGAACTCGGAGTGGACATGCAAATGCACAAAATCAGCAACCGCCATATAGGATGAGTTTAAGATTTATTCTTAAATTTAGAAAGTAAATTCAGAGGCGCTTTCCCGCTCGAAGGACTTAAGGGACTATGCTTCTAGCTTTTAAAAAAAGATCGTACTGCCTAAAAAAAAGAGCGCCTGTTTTTGA
>DBPU01000104.1 GCA_002305615.1 Verrucomicrobia bacterium UBA1412
TTCGCATCGGTGGAGCAGGTGCTTGACCCGAGCCTGCGCGGCAAAGCGATTGCAGTCGGCGGTCTGGACCGGGGGATCGTCTGCTCGGCCTCTTATGAGGCGCGGCGGCTGGGAGTGCGCACTCCGATGCCCACGGCATTGGCCCGGAGGATTTGCCCCGAGCTCATCATGATTCCGGGCAGGCACGGTTTATATGGTGAATTTTCCCGGCGGATGTTTGAGATCATTCACGATTACACGCCCGAGATTGAACAATGCTCAATTGACGAGGGCTACTTTGACGTGAGCGGCCGCAAGGAGCCGATTGAAGAAATCGCAGGCGCAATCCGGGACCGCATCCGCGCGACTCTCCAACTGCCGGTGAGCTTCGGGATGGGCACCAATAAACTCGTGACCCAGATTGCCTCCAAGCTCCATAAACCGGAGAGCTTCTGCGTGGTGCCTCCGGGATCGGAAGCGATGTTCCTTTATCCGCTTTCCAATCGCTGGCTTCCCGGAGTCGGGGAAAAGACCGGTCAGGCTCTGGACCTTCTGGGCCTCTTCAAAGTGTATCATATTTTGCAGGCTTCGACGGAACTCCTGGAGCGGGCCGTGGGCAGCTATGCGCGCGAGCTCCGGCAGTATGCGGCCGGGATTGATGAGCGGCCTGTGGTGAGCACCATCGATGAGCCGAAATCCTACGGCCAGCAGAGAACCTTTTCGAACGATTTATCGGATGCGGGCGAAGTAGAGCTGCGTCTCAAACAGATGCTTGATCAATTGATGGTGAAAATTCGCGCCGACAGCAAGTTCGTCAAGACTGTGACAATCCGTGTCCGATACCCCGGCATGGAAGAGGCTCAAGGCTCGGAGAGTCTGCATGAGGCCTCCTGCGTGGCGTCTGATTTTTACCCGCTTCTGAAGGCGCTCCTGGCCAGGGTATGGGTGAAACCGCTGCCGCTTCGTATGTCCGGCGTTAAGCTTTCGAATGTCTGTCCTCCCAGTTGCATCGAGAAGAAGCTGCCCCTCTTTTCCGAGGCTCCCGGCAGCATGGAATCCCGCATCCGTCTGGCAACGGCGGTGGACCTCCTTCATCAAAATATGGGCGAGGCCGCGATCCGGCCTGCACGCGATCTTCTTCGGAAAAAAGAAAAGAGGGAGGATTAATCCATCCATCCCTCTTGCAGATTTTATCTTCGCCTCAAAACCGCTTTTCAGTTTCGGGCGCGGAAGAGTCTCGCCTTCTGATCAAGCGTGACCCGGTAGGTATTGCCCTCGGTGACGACGTCGGTCCAGAAATCCTGATCCGGATCATAGCTCTGGAGCGTGCCTGCGAAAGTGAGCTCCAATTCTCCGGAAATCCAGGTATAGGAGAGAGTCGGAGTCAGCACCCGGTAGGGAGCCAGAAACTGGGCTTCGATGGGCACTGTCGGCAGCACATCCCCCATGGAGGGAGTGGCCCAGGCGACCGAGTAATTGCTGTCGTAGCCGTAATCGCATTGATAGCCCTCGAAATAGTAGGCCTTGCCCGCAGTGAGTTCGAAGGCTGCGGATTTCTGGGTTGGGTATTTATTGTAGACCCGGCTTGTGGTGCAGTTATGACCGACGACCACGCAAACCGGTTCGGCACTGAGATTCTCTGGGGTTGAATCGCTGCTCAGGTAAAACTGCCCGTCATTATCCGCCGAGACGTAGAAGTAATAGGTCCCGGTTTCGGGCGGAAGAATCAGCCCCCGAATGAGGGTCCCGAAATTGACCGCGCGATTGAGCGGGATTTCCAGATATTCTTCCAGAAGGCCGCGTTCGTCATAGGGGGCGCCCTCGGCTATGCGGGCTTTTAATTGCGCCAGACTGGTCAGATTATCGTAAAAGTAGGTTTGAACCAGATTCGCAGTCGAGCGGACTTCCACCAGGGCAGCTTCGCTTGTCACGCTCCCGACTTCATTGCGGACTTCTACCGTATAGGAGCCGGCGGCCTGGGTAGGAGCAGCGCTCAGGCTATAGACGGCATTGGTCGCACCCGCGATTTCCACGCCATCCTTAAACCACTGATAGGAGAGAGGAGGGGTTCCTTGTGCGGAAACGCTCAGGTTGAGCGAATCGCCTTCCCAGAGGTTTTGAGACACGGTCTGGGTAATAATCCGGGGCGGCTTGTCTGGAGCGATAAAGGCTTTGGTGTACTGGACTTCAATAGGCAGGCTCGGCACCACATCGCCCATGGAAGGCGTTGCCCAGGCGATCGAAAGATTGCTGGCGTAGCCGAAGTCATAATGATAAATCTCAAAATAATATTCGCTGCCGGCGCTGAGTTCGATGGCTGCCGATTTCTGTGTGGGGTATATATCGTATTTTCGGCTGGCTGAGGGATTGTTTCCATTGACGATGCAAACCGGCACCGCACTGAGATTCTCGGCTTTGGAATCACTGCTCAGGAAAAACTGTCCGTCATTATCGGCCGCAATATAGAAAAAATAAGTTCCTGTTTCGGGCGCTACCAGGAGCCCTTGAATAAAGGTTCCATAGTGAGGGGCGCGGTTGGTCGGGATTTCCACAAACTCGGTGAACGAGAGTACCTCGTCGGGCGTCTTTTCCTCCTGAACGAAAATCTTCACCCGGTCAAGGCTTCCCGGATTGGTATAAAAATTTGCCAATATGGACTCCGCCGAGGACTGAGCACAGAGTCCCAGAAATAGGCTCAAAAGAAACAACCGGCAAGCCGTTCCCTTCAGGAAAGCTCCCGAGAGTGCTTGAGCCAAAGTAGATTTAAAATAGTTATACATAACCTTGGGCTCAATATAGCACAAACGGCCTTTTTTGTAGAATGAAATCTTCTTTCCGGGATATATTAAACCGATGGCAACAGCGGGATATCTTTGACCATCACATAGTCATCCATAAAGAAGCCCCGGCCGACATCGACGCACTGGGTGCGATCTTTGCGGAAGCCCATCTTTTCATAGGCGGCAATCGGTTCCAGGTTGAAGCGGTTGACTGTGAGCCATATTTTGCCCAGACGACGCTTGCGGCAGAAAGCGACCAGAAAGTCTATCGCTGCCCGGGAGAGTTTTTTGCCACGGAACGCCTTGCGCAAATAGATTTTGCTCAGGAAAAGCGAGTCGGGTTCCGGCCGAATGGCCATATACCCGGCCGCCTGTCCGTCGTACTTTATGAAATAGTAGTGGACACCTTGCTCGGTTATCTGCTGACGGATGGCCGTTTCGGATTGGAATTTCTCCAGCATATATTCCACCATTTCGGCACCGATAATGGGCGGAAAATGTTGGCGCCAGATTTCCTGGGCCAGCTCAGCCAGAGCCGGTATCTCATCGGGTAAAACTTCTATGATCTTGATTTCATTCATGACCGTCCGCCCAAATATAACCACACGCCACTCCGGAGTCCAGCCGGAGCAGTTTGCCCTATCCAATAATCTTGCAATGCCGGTAAGGGGGTGGCAGACTTTTCTGCCGCAAGACCTTGCTTTCCGCAGAGGGATATTTTTGGTTTTTGGGGAAAGGTTTTTTTGAAAAAAGTCATTTCAGTTATCGGGTTGGGATACGTTGGTTTGCCGCTTGCGGTTGCTTTCAGCCGGGTGGCACGCGTTGTCGCTTTTGATACGAACCAATCCAAAATCGAGCTCTACCTGCAAGGCTCTGACCCGACCGGAGAAGTGGGCCCGGCGGCCCTGAAGCAGGCACTCGATAGCGGCTCCATTCAATTCACCTGCCGGGAAGCCGACCTCAAAGACGCAAGTTTTCACATCGTCGCGGTTCCGACTCCTCTCAAGGGCAACCAGACTCCGGACCTGAGCTTTCTGGAATCTGCCAGCGAAATCCTGGGTCGGAATCTTCAGTCGGGCTCCATCGTGGTTTATGAAAGCACGGTCTATCCCGGCTGCACGGAGGAGGTTTGCGGCACGATTCTGGAAAAAGCTTCCGGGCTCAAATGCGGAGCCGATTTCCGGCTGGGATATTCGCCCGAGCGGATTAATCCCGGCGACCCGGTGCATCGCCTGGAAAACGTGGTCAAGATCGTCGCAGGACAGGATGAGGAAACCCTTGAAGATGTGGCGCGTGTCTACGGGCTGGTTGTCAAAGCCGGCGTTTACCGCGCTCCCTCCATCCGTGTGGCGGAAGCGGCCAAGGTGATTGAGAACTCCCAGCGCGATATCAATATCGCTTTTGTGAATGAGCTGGCGAAAATTTTCAACAAGATGGGGATTGATACGCAGGAGGTCCTGAAGGCAGCCGGCACCAAGTGGAATTTTCTCCCCTTCAGCCCCGGTCTGGTTGGCGGTCACTGCATCGGCGTGGACCCTTACTATCTGGCACAGCGGGCGCAGGAATACGGCTACTTCCCGGAAATTATTCTGGCGGGCCGCCGGTTGAACGACAGCATGGGCCAGTATATCGCGCGAGAGGTCTTGGGGCTCATGATCCGCAAAGGTCAGACGCTCCGCAAAGCCCGGGTGCTCATCCTCGGCTTCACCTTCAAGGAGAATTGCCCCGATGTTCGCAATACGCGCGTGGTCGATATTTTGCGTGAACTGGAGCGGTTTGGCCTGGAGGCCGATATTTATGATCCTCTTGCCAGCCCCGAAGAAATCCGCAGGCAGTACGGTCTGGAGGTGCTCCCCGAGCTGGCAGCGCCCTCAGAGGGAGGCGAGCTCTATGCGGCGGCGATTCTGGCCGTGGCGCATACGGAGCTTCTCCGGCGGGATTACCGTGCGCTTCTGCAGGAAAATGGGGTCCTCTACGACGTCAAGGGAGTTCTGAAGACTCCGGTCGATGGACGGCTCTAGGTTTTCCTATCCTC
>DBPU01000026.1 GCA_002305615.1 Verrucomicrobia bacterium UBA1412
AAAGGAAGGATTTGGAATTCAGTTTATCGGAACTGAAGGGCGCATCTATGTGGACCGCGGCAAGATTGGTTTTGCTCCTGAAGAAATAGAAGATATCAAGTTCACTGACAGCGATATCAAGCTCTACGAAAGCAATGACCACCACCAGGATTGGTTTAACTGCGTTCGGGAACACAAGCGTCCTATCTGCGATGTCGAAGTCGGCTGCCGCAGCGTCAGTGTCTGCCATCTTTGTAATATCGCATACTGGACCAATAAGGAAATTCACTGGGATCCGAAACGCGAGGTCATTACGAACAATGAGGAAGCAAATTCGCTCCTTTCAAGGAAGCAACGTGCTCCTTATTGCGACTGGGTTTAATCGAAAACTCCTTTCTATTGAAGTATAGAAAGGAGTCTTTCTTTTAATGAAAAACGGCGAGCTGAGCTCGCCGTTTTTCGTCTATATTTTTTTTCCGTTTCGGGTTACTTATTGAGCTCCCGAATCCAGACGTTACGGAACTTCACTGGATTGCCGTGATCCTGGAAGGAAATCGGTTGACGCACATCATGCGGGCTGTAGGCCGGACGGGCCATATGCCCGGTCGGTCCCGTGAGAGGTCTATCCAACTGCACTAAGACTCCGTTAAAGAGTACTGTAATGCGAGCCGGAGATTTCAGCTTATCACCTTCAAACCGCGGAGCAACATAGATAATGTCATAAGCATTCCATTCACCGGGTTTATTGATAGGGTTTACCGCCGGGGGATACTGCCCGTAAATGGCAGAAGCATATCCATCTGCATATGTTTTATTGTCGTAATTATCAAGGACCTGTATCTCATAGCGCTCCCCGCCCATGAAAACACCGCTGTTACCGCGGCCTTGATCGTCTCCTTCTACTTTTGCGGGAGCAGCCCACTCCACATGCAGCTGACAGTCACCAAAACTCTCCTTGGTACGAACGTACCCGGACCCAGGAACACATTCCATGGAACCATCTTTTACCACCCATTTGGTTTTTTCCCCATTGCTGGCAACCCAATGATCCAGGTTGGATCCGTCAAACAGCACTACCGCATCCGATGGGGCTTTTTGAATAATGCCCTTGTAGCCGGATTCGACACTTTGAGGCACCGGACGAGAGCGATCATGGATTCCGTATTTGGGATCCGGCTGGGCCTGGAGCTGTGAAAGAGACACGACACTGACAGCACAAATCATAGCCGCCAGCACACTTGTTTTTGATATAAAACTCATATTTTCTTGTATATGTTAATAACAGATCTACTGCGAGGGCCAGTCTACGAAAACACATTCAAAAGCTCAAGACGATTTTTCCTCTTCAGATGGCAAGNNGCAAGTATATCCTTTATATGTTCCGAATTCTGAGATTGAACATCTCCTGGCCCCTGCCTTATACTCACCTCCCGATGAGCGTAATGGACGAACTCAAATGGCGCGGATTAATTGCGGATTGTACAGATATGGAGGGTGTGACGAAATTACTCTCCGAAAAAAAGATAACTTTATATTGTGGATTTGACCCTACGGCCGACAGTCTGCATGTTGGCAACCTGATCCCCCTTCTGACCCTACGCCGATTCCAGCTGCTGGGCCATCATGTCCTGGCCTTGGCCGGTGGCGCTACCGGCAGTATTGGCGACCCCAGCGGTCGCACCGCTGAACGCCAGCTGCTCACGCGGGAAATACTCTCGTATAACGTCGAGTGCGTAAAAAAACAGTTGTCTCGCTTCCTTGATTTTAACGATGGGCCAAATCCGGCCCTTTTGGTGGATAATGCAACATGGATGGCCCCATTCACCTTTCTGGACTTTCTTCGTGATGTGGGCAAACACTTTTCGGTCAATACCATGATCGCCAAGGAAAGCGTTCGAGCCCGTCTGCAAAGCGAAACAGGCATTACTTATACCGAATTCAGTTACATGCTTTTGCAGGCTTATGACTTCTGCCATCTGAACAAAGAATTTGGCTGCGAGCTGCAGATCGGCGGCAGTGATCAATGGGGCAATATTACGGCCGGAATGGACCTGAGCAAAAAAATGTCCGGTGTCACACTTTATGGTCTGACCTTGCCGCTCCTGCTTAATTCTGACGGCTCTAAATTCGGGAAAAGCCTGGGCGGGGCCGTCTATCTGGACCCGAATAAAACAAGTGTCTACCGTTTCTACCAATTCTGGATACGCGTCGATGACCGCGATGTAATTAAGCTCCTCAAGTTCTATACATTCCTCTCCAGAGAACAGATTGAAGAGCTCTCTGCTCAACATGAAGCCAAGCCGGAAGCACGCCTTGCACACAAAGCCCTGGCTTATGAAATGACTCGGCTCATCCACGGAGAAGATGCCACACAAGACGCCATTAGGGCTAGCGAGATTCTCTTCGGTGGAACCGTTGAGGGCATTTCCGAAAGAAATTTTGAAGATGTCGCTTCTGAAGTGCCCAACCGAGAAATATCCATTTCGGACCTTTCCGGTGAAGGCAAATCGCTTTTGGAGCTCTTGGTGCTTTGCGGACTTTGCACTTCCAAGGGACAGGCCCGCAAAGACGTGGATGCCGGCGGTATCTATCTGGCCAATATCCGCGAGAATAACATCCAACGCATGGTCACGGCAAAGGACCTTATGTTCGGAAAGTATCTTCTCCTGAGGAAAGGGAAACGAAACTATTCTGTCTTGAAAGCAATCCAGTAGCATATTCTCCACTTGAGTGCTCTACCCTCTTATCTGAAAGAAACCGCTTCCGGCTGCACTCTATCCGTTCGTTTGCAGCCGCGATCCTCTCGTAATGAGATTTGCGGCCAGATGGGTGACGCTCTGAAAATCAAGGTGACAGCCCCTCCAGTGGATTCAGCGGCTAATGAGCTCTTAATTGAATTTTTAGCGGACTTATTGGATGTTTCGAAAGGCTCTGTTCAGATTTTGAAAGGACAGACCAGCCGAAGCAAAGTTGTACAAATTGTCGGCCTCAAAACAGACCAGATAGTGAAGAAACTCACAAACAAACCATAACCTGCATTTTTAGCTCTACCTCCAAATTCAGATGAAACTCCCCGCCGACTATCATACTCACAATTATCTCTGCCGGCACGCAGAAGGACGCCTGGTAGAATATGCTGCCACTGCTATTCAGCGGAGCGTCGCTGAAATTGGCTTTTCAGACCATGCACCGATGCCCACAGACGGATACGACGAATGGCGAATGCTTTTGAACGAGCTCCCTGAGTATCTGGAGATGGCAGAAGAAGCTAAAAAAAAGTACCCAGATTATCCCATCCGCGTCGCGCTGGAGGTGGATTTTTTACCGGGGCAGGAAGCTTGGGTTCGGGATCTGTCAGAGCGTTATCCCTGGGATTATTTGATGGGCTCAGTCCATTACCTGGAAGACGGTTGGGATATCGATAACCCGGCAAAAAAACACTTGTGGGTTCAATCGAATATCAACGATATCTGGAAAAGATACTTTGAGCGCTTAACTCTTGCAGCAGAGTCGGGACTATTCAATATCATCGGACACATCGATCTGCCTAAAAAATTTAATTTCCGCCCCACCTGTGACTGTTCTCCTCTATACCGGAATTTTCTAAAAGCAGCCGCAAAAACAGGCACAGCTATCGAGATCAATACCGCCGGGTGGGACAAAGAATGCCGGGAAGCTTACCCCAGTTTCGATATTCTCGCGATGGCACACACCGAAGGAGTCCCCCTTACTTTTGGTTCGGATTCTCACTCACCCCACAACGTGGGCAACTACTTTGATAAGGCGATCTCTCTTGCCCGACAAGCCGGCTACACCCATTCCATCAGACTAAGCAATCGGAAGCCATCTCCCCATCCCTTACCCTCTTAAGTGCAAGAGACATTTTGATACGCAGAAATAGCTGCTAGTTCAGCTCCCAGCAAAAACCATGGTACTGAGCGGGCAATACCTGCAGCTCTGTCCAGCCATTCACATCCAGAATTTGGTGTTCCGCACTTACCAGCTCTTTCAACTCTTCAAGGGGCACACAAGGCTGGGAGGCAATTATCATCCCCCGCCCGCCTACAGCTTCACTCAAAGTCTGTTTAAGCAGTGAAGCTAGATGCGGCATCCTCACATCAATAAGCCGCTTATTACTCCCCAGTAAAGCAGATACATTCAAAAGCGGATCGAAAATCCTAACTTCATAGCCGCGGCCTAACAGAATTTGAGCCACTTCTACCATTGGGCTTTCCCGAAGATCATCCGTATTGGACTTAAATGAAAGGCCCAGAATTACCACTTCCCGGCATCCGGACGATTCCACTAACTTCAACATTAAGGACAAATGCTGCTGATTGCTCGAAATCAGATTTTCGATAATAGGCATACTGACCCCGTTGCGGCGCGCACAATCCGTCAGAGCTCTCACATCCTTGGGTAGACAAGATCCTCCAAAAGGATTTCCCGGTCGTAAATAAGCTGAAGAAATATTCAGTTTGGTATCACGACAGAGAATTCTCATCACAGAAAGTGCATCCAATCCAAGCTCTTTCCCCAGGCGCCCGATCTCATTGGCAAAGGCGATCTTAAGGGCATGAAACGCATTGCACCCGTATTTGATAAGTTCCGCTGTGCACCACTTCACTACTTCAACCTGCAAACCAAATATAGGCTCCATTTCAGGCGAAGGCGGTAATCCGTCCGATGTCCCAACCACAACCAATGCCGGCTTTTCAAAGTCCTTAATTGCCGTCCCCTCTCTCAAAAATTCGGGGAAATAATAAACCTCCAACAAAGCCGATTCCAATAAATCCTTAAAATAAACTTCTATTAGCTTCTCTGTGCTGCCGGGAAGCATTGTGCTCCGCAGAATCAGATAATGTTTTGTGCCCTTTTTCCTGATTGCACTGGCCAATTCTTCTGACACCTGCCGGACATAGCTCAAATCCAGCGCTCCGGATGCAGAGCTGGGCGTCCCCACACAAACAATGGAAACCTCGCTCTCCCTAATCGCCTCACAACAATCCTGGGTTCCCTTCAGGAGCCCTTTCTCTTTAGCAGTTGCCAGCAGTATTTCCATTCCGGGCTCAATGATGGAGGGATGACCTGACGAAAAATCTTCTACCTTTTGTTGATTAATGTCTACCCCTACCACCGTGTGACCATGCGAAGCTAAGCAGGCTCCGGTCACGGCCCCGACGTATCCCAAACCAAAAATGCTAATCCTCATAAGCGCTGACCTGTTATACCTGCCTTAACCTGATGTTTCAAGAACACGTTAACTCCAATTCTTTTTTCACCCGAATAAACTTAGCATCTTTTCCTCTTGCATGTTCGGCTTTAACCGGATAGATTCTTTCCGTATTTAAACTATGACTGGAAGTAGCCATGACTATAATTAATTCTTATTATGTTGCCGTATTAATGTGTGTGATAACAATGCTCTGCTGGGGCAGTTGGGCAAACACTCAGAAACTAGCCAGCAAAGAGTGGAAGTTTCAGCTCTTCTACTGGGATTACGGCTTTGGAGTTCTGCTCTGGTCTCTGTTATTGGCATTTACTTTCGGAAGTATCGGTGAATCAGGTCGCAGTTTTCTAAGCGATTTAGGTCAATTTAATGCTCAGGGCGATGTCAGCTCACTGTTCCGAACCAATGTCCTCTGGGCCTTTTTCGGTGGAGTCATCTTTAACCTCTCAAATTTGTTGCTAGTCATAGCAATTGATATTGCCGGTATGGCTGTGGCATTCCCAATCGGGGTCGGCCTGGCTCTGGTTCTCGGTGTTATCTCTACTTATTATTTTCGGCCGGAGGGAGACCCGGCTCTCATGGCTGCGGGTGTCGCGTTGGTATTGGTTGCGATCATCTTAAATGCTGTTGCCTATAAAAAACTTCAAGGAGGCAAAAAGTCAGGCGGCAGCTCCGCTATGGGAATCACTATATCGGTGATTGCCGGCGTTTTGATGGGCTGTGGATTCTTTGCTCTTGTCACCAAAGGAATGGTCAATAACTTCAACCAACCTGAGCCCGGCCTGATGACGCCCTACACCGCTCTAGTCGTTTTCTCATTTGGATTGGTCCTTTCCAACTTTATCTGGAATAGCATCGTCATGCTTAAACCGATTCAGGGAAAACCGATCCCCTTTAAAGATTATTTTACCAAGGGAAGCTTCAAACTACACGCTATCGGCATCCTGGGGGGCATTATTTGGAATATCGGCATGTCGTTTAGTCTGATCGCCTCTGGGCAAGCGGGTGCGGCTCTTTCCTATGGACTGGGCCAGGGGGCTACCATGGTGGCTGCTTTCTGGGGTGTTATTATCTGGCGAGAGTTTAAAGGAGCTCCCAAAGGTACCTATAGTCTCCTGGCAGCCATGTTCTTTTTCTTTATAGCAGGCTTGGGCCTTCTCATCTACTCAAAGATGTAACAGACAAAATTGTTGTACTTAAAACCAATAGAACCGATTAAATTATGCCAAAAAAAAACGTAGTAGTTGTGGGTAGTTCCAACACGGATATGATTATCCAGATGAAGACGATTCCTCGTCCGGGGGAGACTCTTCTCGGTGGAAAATTCAGTATTGCTCCGGGAGGTAAAGGTGCCAACCAGGCCGTGGGGGCTGCCCGGGCAGCCAGACCGGGCACTCAGGTTATTTTTGTCGCCAAAGTGGGCAAAGATATTTTTGGAGAACAGGCAATTACCGGTTTCAAAAAGGATAAAATTCAAACTGATTATGTCTTTCAGGATTCAAACAATCCTTCAGGGGTAGCGCTTATTTTTGTGGCAGATGATGGGAAAAACAGTATTGCCGTAGCCTCCGGCGCCAATTCGGCTCTCTCTCCGGCTGATGTCAAAAAGGCATCTCAAGCCATCAAAAATGCAGATATCCTGGTCTTACAACTGGAAACACCCCTAGAGACTGTACGGACTGCCATCGAGATTGCCGATCAGGCCGGAGTTCCTATCATTTTAAACCCGGCTCCTGTCCAGAAATTACCCCCGGAAATCCTGCGGAAGGTGACTTTGTTGACACCCAACGAAATTGAAGCCGAAACCTTAACAGGAATTGCTGTTAAAAATAAAACCGCTGCAGCTCAAGCCGCGCAAATCCTCCATGACTTGGGGGTGCCCATTGTAATCATTACTCTCGGGGCCAAAGGTGCATACCTCTCAACTCCGACCGTTAAACAAATGATTAAGCCTTTCCCTGTTAAGGCGTTGGACACAACCGCAGCAGGAGACATCTTCAATGGGTCTCTGGCTGCATCATTAAGCGAAGGCACCGGACTCTTAGAGGCAGTTCACTTTGCGTCAGCAGCGGCCGCTCTTTCGGTCACAAAGCTGGGAGCTCAGCCTTCAGCACCCAAACGAAGGGAAATAATCGATCTGTTCAAGAAATGAACACGTGCTACTGACCGACTTCGGAATCCGCAGTCTTTGTATCGATATGCATCACGTTTGACTCTCTGGGAACAGCTGATTTAATCATATATTGCTCAATGAGTTCAAATAACTCGGAGCTCTCTTTTTCCATACCCAGCCACTGGAAATTTTTAGCAGCCCGCTGCAAAATCATAATAGCTTCGTAATCCCTACCCAAACCCCAAAGGCACCTGCCCTGCCCGGCCAGAGCCGTAGCGATCAATTCTGGATCAGCCAACTCTTTGGCTTCTTCCAAAAGCTTATTCCAGGAAGTTAATGCCGCATCATATCGGCCTAACGCCTCCTCCGTCTCTGCGAGGTTAGAATTCAGCGCCCATGCCGTGCTTCGATCAACGGCGTTTACTTTTTCCAGCGCACGGTGAATAACCGCGTTGGCTTTGTCGGCCGACCCTTCACGGAGCAAACCGCTTCCATATTCATTCTGGAGCAGGACCCACAGTGCTGTCTCTTTTTCCTCCAAGTTGGAAGTCTCCGCCAAGGAAAGCAGTTCCTCCATCCTTTTTTGTCGAGATTCTTGTGAAGTCTTCTGCTCTATCTGAAGCAACAGTATCTGATTTTTCCACCACTCGGAGCCTTGCAGGTTGATCGACGCGGCTTCAGAAGCTAATGCCCTGGCTGATTCGTAATTTCCATTTCTATACGCTGAATAGGATTGATTATGAAGGGCGATGGCCTGACGATCACGCCTGTCCAGAAGAGCATATTTACGGGCAACCTCTCCCCAAGTTTCCTCTGAAGCTTTCCAGTTCCCCGCTTCCATAACATTTATGGCGGTCGCCTCCAACAGCTCCGCTTCGTGAACCGGATATGGAACCGGCTCAGGAGCCGGAGTGCTGCACCCGATAAAAAATAATCCGCTAAAGATAAAGCACGCCAGATAAAGGGATTCTCTTATATTTTTCATTACCTTTTTCCTCCCAACGTAGGACGCAACACGCTCTGTGGGGGTGCATTCGTTTGCGGAGAAAAACTCCCCTTAAGAAGCCAATTACGTTTAAGCCCTTGCACTAAATCGTCCAAATCCAACACCAATGAGGAGATTGAACTTAACATGTAACTATTGGCCTGCACCTGCTCCCGCAGATTGGATGTGATCTGGGCTAAATTCACCAAAGTCTCGTTCAGATTTTGGCTGAGCATGACCAGATTAGTTTCAGAGGTTTGGACAGTCCCCTTGACGGAACCCAGAGTATCCACAATTTCTTTGTTCATTTCCGGAGGAATCGCCCATTCACCCAAGCCCCCATGCTGATTGGTGAGTATTGAGGTGATTGCTTGAACGTTATGCACGATCGGCTCCAGCTCCTTCACCGTTCCGATGGCGCTGGACATCAACCTCGTAGATTCTTCCAGCAATTCGTTGATTTTGTTTGTCAAAGAGAGAACCCCCGGCAGCCCCTCGCTCACTTTATTAACCAAATCATTCGCTGACTTCATGACATCTGTGGCTTCATAACAAAACAGCATATACCCCATAAAGTTTTTATCGATCGGTTCAGAGCTCCATTTCCCTTCCTTCTCGTCTCCCGACGGATCCTGCCAGACATAAAACTTACCATCCTCCTCTTTATAAGTCGCTGAAAGCTTAATATCCATATTGGATTGACCGCCTTTACTGACTTCGAGTGTCTTTCCTCCCAGGAGTCCTGATTTCAGCCGTACATCAGAGTCATTCCAAAGGTAACCGTAATAAGGTTCCCATATATCAAATTGGACGGTTACATTGTAATACTCACCAGGAGCATTGGGCGAAATTGCCGTTATCACGCCAGCCTTAAAACCCATCAGCATCACGGGGTCACCCACTTTAAACCCTTCAGCTGATGAAACGAGCGTGAAATAGGGAACCTTTTTCTTAGTCCATCCTTTTCTGACTGCAGTTGAATACGCATAGTAGGACATTGCCCCTAAAGCGATCAACGAAGCGATTACCACAAAAAAACCGACCCATTTTTCAACGCGGTCCATTTGAGTTCGCAACTGCGGAGTTAAATCATTCAGCGCCATATTCAGTTCTCACTTCCATCTCCTAATAGTTTCTTTACAGTTGGATTTTCAGAGCTCTTGAGGGATTCAGCTCCTTGAAAAACCAAAAAATCATTTTCGGTAATAACTCCGTAATGAGTTCCAAAATCCAAAAAATTACCCAAATCCTGCGTGGCAACCACCACGACCGCGGGGGTACTCTGTAGTGATTCAATCCCCGTGGAAAGTGATTTAAGCATGCGCTTTAGCCAAAAACGTTGGATCACGTCCAGACCTTCTCCAAAGTTATCCCAAAAAAACAATTGAGATTTAATCAGGATCGTCTGGGCTAAAACAGCTAATTGCTTCTGGTAGAAGGTCAGCTGGGTCGGCAAAAAATTAATCAGTGAAGATATTCTCAGGTATTCCAAAATAGCTTTAAGCGGTTCCGAAAAATGGCTGATATCTTTATTTTCATGATAACAAAGCGGCAATGCTATGTTTTCAGCCAAAGTCAGCCGCGGAATTAACCGGTCTCCATCCTCAAAAACAAAACCGATTTTTCGACGGATAGCACACATTTTCTCCTCTGTCGCTCCCCAATAATCCACTCCAAAAAGAGAGAGCCGCCCCTCCGGCAAAGCCAGCAAACCGGCAGCTGCCTTCAAGAGGCTGGTCTTGCCGCTGGCATGGAGCCCGGAAATAACCCAGCGCTCCCCTGCTCGTATTTCCCAACGAACCGTGCTTGTGCGCTCAATTTGAGTTTGAGAAGAGCCAACCCGCTCAGCCTCCGTCAAACACATGAGGGGCTCTTTCGCTTGAATGGTTGGATCAGCTTCCATTGTTACTTCCACACTAGATTAAATAAAACAACACATCGATAATTCCCCAACCTACCAGGCAACCGATCACTACTCGAATAATTGTTGCAGGAATTTGGTGCGACTGCACAGGATGAGCCAGAGATTCATAACAGGTCGTGATGGCAATAAGTGAGCCAAAAAGCAGTGCCTTCAGAAAGAGAATAATAAAATCCTTCCATTCAAGCGCTGCTACGATTTGATCAATATATTCTACCGGCTTCCAGGGCACATCCAAAAAAAACACGACCACATACCCGCTCAAAAGGGAAAATGTTATAAGATATATAGTCAGGCACAACGTCGCCACGCCCATCCCTATGGTACGCGGCACAACGTAATAGTGCACCGGGTCTATCCCCAGGGAACAGACCCACTCCATCTGCCCTGATGCCCGCTCACCGGCCAACTCTACGACCGTGCTCACACCCACGCGAACCAGCAGTACTAAAGCAGCCAACAGCGGCCCAATCTCTTTAAAAATGACTAAGACAAGAATATCGCCGACAAGATCGTAGGTAACCTCTCCGGTTAAGCGCAAAAGGACGACAGACTGCCCTACAACCAAAAAACCGATAATGGAGGAAAGAAAGAGAATAATGGGAAGCGGAGTGAGACCACATTTTGAAATTTCCTGGCGTACCAGAGGGATGATAACACGGCGAGAACGATGGCGCTTCTTTACATAGACGCCCAGAACGATCAGCGTAAAGAAAAACATCTCCTTGATGCGCCGGAATAAGGAAAAAACACCCACTCCAGCAGCAACCCAAAAAGATTTCGGATATCGCCTGAGATATTGGATATTTGACCTAAACTCTTCGACCATACCTCTAGCCCTTTAATTATGAGCCAAGCTTCGAAAGCTGCTCCATCAGCTCCTCAACAGGCAGCCCTATCACATTGCTGAGAGAGCCCTCAATGCCCTCAATAATCATCTCCCCATGATCTTGTATCCCATAAGCCCCGGCTTTATCCAAAGGATTTGTCTTTGAAAAATACGCCGAAATATCCTCCGGGCTCAAATTCCTGAATGCGACCTCTGTGACTACGCTGAACACTTTTTGGGAGCATTGGCATCCATTATTCTTTTTTACAAGGGCCACTCCGGTAATTACCTCATGACGTTTCCCGGAAAGGGTTTCAAGCGTCTGTCGGGCTTGGGTCAAATCAACTGGCTTTCCGTAAACCTTATTCTCGCAAACCACCAGCGTATCCGCACCAATGACCCATCGTCCCGGATATTTCTGTGCTACGGAATCGGCCTTGGAATACGCATTTTTTTCGCAAAGCTCCCGCGCCGAATCACATTCAGATTGAAGCTCCTCAACGTCAGAAACGCGAACCTCAAAAGGCAAGCCCGCCCTTTTCAAGAGCTCTGCCCTCCGAGGGGAGGCTGAAGCTAAAATAAACTTCTCTGCCAATTGCACACTCATCCTCCTTTGGATTATAACTTGCTCGTCCACATTTGGAAATCCAAATTAAAGCCTACTCTCCTGAAACACTTTTGAGCTAAGCTCCTAGCCGCGACACTCTGACAAGGTAACGGCGATAGCCGCAATAGCGGCTGTCTCACAACGGAGCACCAATGGCCCCAGCGTGACAGGGAGAACACCGCTCCGGCTGAATAACTCATACTCTTCGGGTGAAAAATCTCCCTCCGGCCCAATCCACAAAGCAATAGATTGAGGAATGCGCCCATTCTTTTCCTTAAAATCATTCAACCAGTAACGATGGGTGCGAGCATGAGCTTCCAGCGAAGCCACTAGAGAAAGGTCACAAGGAGAGTTTTTATTCAGCCACTCATCAACTCGCTGTGGCAATTCAATTTTCGGCAGCCATAAACCTCCGCATTGTTTGCAAGCTTCCTGAGCCGTATTATTCCATTTCTCAAGCTTGGATGTCTTGTCGCCTGGAGAGAGCTTTACTTCGGATCGGGTGCTTAAAAGAGGAACGATACGTGACACACCCAGCTCCGTCGCTTTCTGGACAATGTCTTCCATCAGCTTCCCCTTGGGTAATGCCTGCAGCAGTGTGACACTCCACGGCAAAGGGGGACGGGATTCGCAACTCACCACTTCCAACTCAACCGTAGACTTTCTCGACGATAAAACGCGGCAGTCAAATTGATCCCCTTTCCCGTTGAGGACGATTAAGGCATCACCACTCTGCACGCGCAAAACTCGTGAAGCGTGATAGGCCTCACCACCTACCAACGCCAACGAACGATCCCCTTTTTTTGCTGAGCTGGAAAAAAATCTACGCAAAATTTTACCCCGTTCCGGCTGAAATTGGTTCTCCCGACTCAGCTCTCTATTTTCTTTTTTATTTTTTCAGAGAGAGACTGAATCCATTTTTTGTAAGGCAGCTGTTGGCACGACTCTAAAGCGCTCTTCCATGCAGAACGAGCTTCTTCTTTCCTACCTATGGAATTATAGATGTCGCCCAAATGATCGTAGTAAACGATCAAATGCTCGTGCTCAGTTTCTTTAACCAACCCAAAAACCCGAAGTTGATGAGAAAGGGCCTCTTCAGGGCGATTCATCTTGTATAAAACCCAAGCCAGGCTGTCTAAATAAGCTGGCGCATCCGGTTCAGCCGCCAAAGCCCTTTGGATCATTTCCAGAGATTTCTCAAGATGCAGCCCGTTGTCAGCCCAGAGGTATCCCAGGGTGTTCAGACATTGAGGCGACTCCGGATATTGGGCCAAAAGGTTTTCTGCTATCTCAAACGCCTTTTCTTTTTCCCCGTTTCGCTCGTGGAATTCAGCCAGTATTAAATAAAAACTTTCCCCTAACAACTTGGATTCTTGGCTCTTATCAAGCTCTTCAGCAGCTTTGAAGCAATTGATCGCATCCGTGTAGCGCTCCAGGTCACCATAAGCCAGTCCCGCCAAATATTCAGAGCGGAATGATTTGTATCCGGATAGACGCACCAGGTCCAATGCATCCAGAGCTTTTCGCGGATTACATTCAGCCAACCTCATGGAAGCTGCCAAGAGGAATAAATCCGGGTTACTTCTCTCCATTACCGCAGCATAGTAGTAGAAATCTCCAGCCTCTTTATATCTACCCATTTTTTGGCAAATATCACCTAATATCGGGAGGTAGCGCAGCTCTGTCGGATTTTCGCGTACCAAAAGCCTATATTCCGATTCAGCCTCTTCATAGCGCTCCAAGGCAAAAAGAGCATTGGCTCTTTTTTCTTTTAATCTCGGGAGAGTCGGATATTCCTCCAGAAGTTTTTCATATTGTTCCAGAGCCTTCTCCTCTTCACCCATAGCCCTGTAGGTATCAGCCAACATCTCTGCATGGTCGGGGCGATCTGAATCCGTTTCTTTGGCACTCGCCATAAGTTTTTCAATTTCACCAACGATACGGGCCGACTCCTTGAGAGGATCCAATCCTAACTCTGTAATCTTATCCCGGTTGTTTAGGTAAAGATGCGAAATATCCAACAAAAACGGAATGGAGTCCCGGCCTTCCTTTTCAGCCTGCTGCAAAGTTTTGAGTGCCTCTTTAGTTTTCTTCGACTCAACATAAATTCCAAAAAGGGTCTGGTACGCCAAGGCACCCGCTTCCGGCTTATGAAGCGCTTTCTTTGCCATTTTGATCGCCGACTGAGTGTCTCCACTAGAGGCCTTCGCCAACGCCAACCAACAGAAGACCGTGCTGCTGGCATCTTTCCTTTTACTGGAAAGCTCCAGCAGAGTAGTAGCATCCTCCAGGCGTCCTTTTTCGATTAATTGGCGGGATACGTTAATCAGAAGCCATTCATTGCCCGGATCCGCATTGACAGCTCGAACATACTCCTCAAAGGCAGATTCACCCTGCTGATTCATTTCCATGCTGAGCGCACTGGAATAACGGGCCAGAGCAGTGGACCTCCCCCACTCCGCAAAAGCTTGCTGGTCGCGAGGTATTGAAGAATCAAAAGGATCGGGCAAAATTGTAAATTTTACCTCTTTCTCCTTTGACAGATTGACAACAGCCTTTTTCTTGGACTGAGATGCATCTTTCTGCTGTCCATCTTGTGCCGAAAAGGAACTCGTCTTGCAACCGCTGTTTCCTCCACATAGAATAAGCCCCAGCAGCAAACTCAAATATAATCGCTTTTGACCCATAACAAACAAAAGATACACGTTGCCATCCTTGTCTTCAAGAATGGCAACGTGAAAACTGAAAACCTAAAAAATGGACCTGATATCGAGTTCTTTAAAGGAGCCCTTTCGCTTTTGCATTGGTCGCCCCTTCGGTCCATTAGAAGCATGCAATTACTTCTGCCAGGTGCGCTTCTTATGACGATTTTCGCGCATCTTCTTACGACGTTTATGCTTATTAATCTTCGATTTACGACGTTTCTTCAGTGATCCCATATTTAATATATTAGTTAAAACACTATCTTGTTGAGCGGATACTCAATAATTCCCTCCGCCCCCGCAAGTTTAAGCTGAGGAATCAGCTCCCTGGCTACAGACACATCAATGATTGTCTCCACAGCTACCCAGTCAGGCTGACTCAGCTGCGCTATTGTAGGATTTCTAAGGGCAGGAAGTCCAGCAAGTAATTGATCCAAATTCTTTCTTTCGATATTTAATTTGAGCCCCACTTTGCGCTCGGCCGCCAAAACACCGTTTAGCATCATTACTAACGTGTTGATTTTATTCTGCTTCCATTCATCCTTCCAGGAAATGTGGTTTGCAACGAACCGTGGAGTGGATACCAAAATTTCATCCACAATTCTTAGCTTCGCAGCCTGAAGCGAAGAGCCTGTTTCTGTGACATCCACAATTGCATCCACCAAATCACGAGCCTTTACCTCGGTGGCACCCCATGAAAACTCGACATCCGCAGTCACTCCATGCTTTTTCAAGTAGTCCTGAGTAAGGTTTACAACCTCTGTTGCTATTCTTTTGCCCTGAAGGTCTTTTACTGTTTGAATCGAAGACTCCTCCGGAACGGCCAGGACCCATTTGGCAGGACGATTGCTCACTTTGCTGAAACAAAACTCCCCTACCTCATGTACATCCGAGCGATTTTCACAGACCCAGTCATGGCCCGTCAGCCCGCAGTCCAAATAACCGAACTCCACATAACGACTGATCTCCTGCGCTCTGAAAAGACGGATTTCAAGTTCATCATCATCCACTCTGGGGAGGTAGGAGCGACTGCTAACCTGAACATTCCAGCCAGCCTTGGCCATTTTCTCAAAGGTCGCTTCTTGTAAACTCCCCTTGGGCAATCCTAACTTCAATACTTTTTTTTCACTCATTCTCTTTTTTGGCTCCTGATCTGGTAAAGATCGCTACCCGACTCTATAGAACCTCTGAGAAGATTTCAACTCTCCATCTCACGAAGAGAGAATCAATAACGATTATCCTTTCCGTCATTGATGAGAATCTTCCGTTTGAATTCATCCAATATTTCAATGTAGATTTTCCTGTAATCAGGCAACGATACCGGCGGA
Organism: Verrucomicrobia bacterium UBA1412; assembly: GCA_002305615.1. GTDB lineage: Bacteria > Verrucomicrobiota > Verrucomicrobiia > Limisphaerales > UBA1412 > UBA1412. Next base: position 15,695 of record DBPU01000026.1, read on the forward strand.
AAATCCACCCAGCGCTCAATCCATTCCACAACCGTGATCCCCGCGGGATTCAGCAAGTAATGCTCCAATCCAGCTCCGTAAATCTCATCAACACTCTCCAAGCGGTATAAATCTAAATGGAAAAGAGGAACTCTCCCTCCCTCATACTCATGCAAGAGCGCAAAAGTAGGTGAATACACCCGCGACATGACACCGAGGTTGCGAGCCAATCCCCTTACCCAGCAAGTCTTACCCGCGCCAAGATCACCCGAAAGCCCAATCACGGTGCCGGGTTTTAAGCCTTCACCATAACGAAAGCCGTGAGATTCCGTATCCTCAGCGCTATTGGAAATGATCGTATCCATGACAATCCAAATTCGTTAAACGTCCGCTCCGGCTAAGAATACGAATCCCTTTTTCCGGGACAACCTTTCCGATGCAGGAAAGCCTTAAACCCGGGAACCTCTCTTTCCAAGCATCCAGAAGCTCCACCGCCACCGATGCCGGAACCGTAAAAAGAAGTTCAAAATCTTCACCATCACTCAAAGCGCGACTCAAGGCCGATACACCACTCTGCCGAGCTGCCTGTTTTGCCTCTTTACTTACGGGAATAGCCTCTGAGAGCAATTCAATCCCCAGTCCTGATGCTTCTATAAAACGCTGCAAATCCCCCGCCAGTCCATCGCTGACATCCATCAGCGCATGAATCTCAAAGCGATCCGCCAGCCATTTTGCATGTTCAATACGAGGAATAAAATCCAGATGCTTCCCGGAGCGTGATCCGCCCAGCTCTCCCGTCACAAACAACGCGTCGGCAGAGCGCACATTCTTTCGTAAAAGCAACCGGCCCTGAGGCACCCATCCAACCATGGAGATAGAGAGAAAAATACCCTGTGTGCTGCGCACCGTCTCCCCTCCTGAAACAGAAACATTAAACATCGCGGCACGCTCTCGAATCCCCTTATAAATCTCACTGACCTTTTCGAAATCAAAATCAGAGGGCAACCCCAGCGTAACGAGTGCAGAGAGCGGCTCTCCTGCCATGGCGGCTATGTCGCTTAAAGCTCTGGAAATAGCTTTGCGACCTACGCGAACCCAGCCGTCATCCTGCGTAAAGTGAACACCTTCGACCACTGCATCTGTCTTAAAAAGCAAAAGCTTTCCGGGCATTCCCACATCCAGCACTGCGCAATCATCGCCCGGGTCCACCACAGTCTCTTTGTTCCCCGGGAGCAGAGGAATCAGACGCTCAATTAATTCAAACTCTTTCATGTCATATTCTCCCCGCTCAATAAAATGCTGAATAAAAGGTTCGCGGCATTAAAAGAGGCATGGGCAGCAATACAAACGATCAGATTCGCATATCGCTCATAAAGCAATATTAAGAATAGAGCAAACAATACCAGAGGAATAAAAGCCACAGTGTTGGAATGAACCATACCAAAAAGAGCGGCACTGCCCAACGCAGCTATTTTGGGAAAGCCCATATCCCTCACATGAACATAAATCACCCCACGGAATAAAATCTCTTCTGCAATCGGCGCAATTAATATGGATAACACCCCGATAAAAACTACCTGCCCCCAGGCTCCTGTCTCTTTTTGCTGGAGCATTTTTATCACTTCCTGCGATTCAGCCCCTAATTGCAGAAATTCAAGAATCCATCGGATCAGCGCAACCAAAAGCAATGAAACGGGGAAAGCTGCAACACCCAGAAAAAAGCCCTGTGTCAACACCGTCAGAGGAGAACCGATGTGAAAGCCAAACGCCTTCCTCCAACTCATTTTTTGCGTATAGAGAAATAGAGCTATCAGCAGAACCGTGGCTCCCTGAAAAGCAAAAGTCGAAAAAACAACGGAAAAAAGTTGTCCCCCATCTGCAAAAAAATTTTCTATCCGCGACCGAAAAAAACCTAACAGGATATGCGAAAAGAAAACACAGTAAAAAACACCCGCCAGTAGTAGGAAAACATCTCTGTTATTCCATCCTTTATTGGGGACTGTGCCTGTCTTAATGATCATTATGCCTTATAAGGGCCCACGGTTTGGAAAAAAACTTAAGCCTTCAGCACTTCGATAAATGCCTCCTGAGGAATATTCACAGACCCGAAAGCCTTCATGCGCTTTTTACCCTCTTTTTGTTTTTCCAAAAGTTTTCTCTTGCGCGTGATATCTCCACCATAACACTTGGCCGTCACATCCTTACGGTATGCCCTCACGGTTTCGCGAGCGACAATCTTGCCGCCCACAGCAGCCTGGATGGGTATTGCGAACTGTTGACTGGGAATTACCTCTTTCAGCTTCGCTGCCAGGGCTCTACCGCGGCTGTCCGCTTTATCTCGATGAACGATACACGAAAAAGCATCCACGGGCTCATTATTGACCATGATATCAAGTTTAACCATGCTCGCACGCTGATAGCCATGGTGCTCATAATCCATGGAACCATAGCCACGAGTCGTGCTTTTAATCCGGTCATGAAAATCAATCAGAATTTCATTCAGCGGAATTAGAGAGCTGAGCATAACACGCTTTGAATCCAGCGTCTCTGTATTGGTAATCACCCCGCGCTTTTCTTGAACCAAAGCCAGCATATCCCCAATATTTTCATTTGGACAGAGAATGAAAGCCCTCACTACGGGCTCTTCGATCCACTGAATGTAGTTGGGCTCGGGCAATAGAACAGGGTTATCCACATCTATCATCTCGCCACTGGTCATTTTTACATGGTAGACCACACTGGGATAGGTGGCAATAATTGCCATCTCATACTCTCGGCGAAGACGTTCCTGCACAATCTCCATGTGCAGCAGACCCAGAAAACCACAGCGAAAACCAAAACCCAGAGCAGCGGAAGACTCCACTTGATAGATAAATGCCGGGTCATTGAGCTGGAGCTTTGCCAGATTAACCTTCAGGTGTTCAAAATCACCTGAGTTAACCGGATAAAGCCCACTGAAAACCATGGGATGCACCTCTTGAAACCCCGGAACTTCATCACTCGGGTTGCGCGGATCGGTCAAGGTATCCCCCATCTTGACTTCCAACGGGCTCTTGATATTTGCCGTAAAATACCCCGTTTCTCCCGTCCGAAGCTCTTCCCGAATATAGGGCTTGGGATTAAAACTACCGACCTCTTTAATTTCAACGGTCTTGCCGGTGCGCAATAGCTTCACGTTCATGCCCGGCTTCAAAATACCATTGTAAATGCGAACATGAGTCACGACACCCTTGTAAGTATCAAAGTAGGAGTCATAGCCAAGCGCTTGGAGCGAAGGCGCCATCGTCGGTTTGGGCGGAGGAATGCGCTCAATAATTGCTTCGAGAATCTCTTCAATTCCGATCCCCTCCTTGGCGCTAGCCAGAATGGCCCCTTCAGAGGGCAGAGCCAAAATATCCTCAATCTGCTTTTTAGCCATCTCGATATTGGCGTGGGGCAGATCAATCTTATTAATGACAGGGATAATTTCCAGATTCTTTTTGACCGCTAAATGATAGTTCGCAACAGTTTGAGCCTCCACACCCTGAGCAGCATCTACAATCAGAATAGCCCCTTCACATGCGCTTAAGCTACGGGAAACTTCATAGGTAAAATCTACGTGGCCCGGAGTATCTATCAAGTTGAGCTCGTACACCTCTCCGTTACGCGCTTTGTAAGACATCGTGACAGGATGCGACTTAATCGTAATACCCCGTTCACGTTCCAGATCCATTGAATCAAGAAGCTGCGCCTCCATTTCGCGTTCAGAAATTGTTCCGGTAAGTGCCAGCAGCCGATCCGATAATGTCGTCTTTCCGTGGTCAATATGCGCTATAATGCAAAAGTTCCGTATATACTTTAATTCCATTTCTACAAAAGCCTTGTGCCCTTTTTTTACAGGCAGCAACTCTCAGGCCCGCCGACTGTTTCGCCGTAAAACGGCGTCAGTAAACTATCTTCTCAGAACAGGTTCGGCAAGCTTAAAATGGTAGAGGAGAGCCGCCCGTCAAGCATTGTCCAGCCGAGCCAAAATCCACATCAAATCCGACAACCGATTTAGATAAACGGCGTCTCTATGAAGCTCAAGAGAATCATCAACTTCGTCGCTCTTTATAACCATCCAAAGACCACGCTCAGCGCGGCGGCAGACCGTTCGGGCAAAGTGAAGTGTTGCCGCAAGCTGATCATCACCCGGAATAACCCATTCCAGAACTGGAGGTATTCGAGACTCCAATGTATGGATCCTTTGCTCAATCCAATCAATATCCTCTTGGCTGATTTCCTCAAATCCGGAACTTTTGAACCTCTCGCAGTCGGAGGGCAAAACCATCACTTTCGACATCAGCTTAACCAAATGCTTTTGGACAGTGAAGAGAGTCTCGGCAAATTCAGGAAATTCTGCCATCTGCGCCCGAGCCATCCCCAGCACCGCACTGAGCTCATCCACCGCTCCACAAGCAAAGATGCGTTCATCCGTCTTGGAGACGCGCCTTCCAAAAAGAAGTCCTGTTGTTCCGTTGTCTCCGGTTTTGCTGGTAATGCTCACGATCTTTTTTGAAGAATTGTTGTTTCTGGTTTAGGAGACCTCAGGCTGGGTTGAGTAACTTACTCCCCTTCTGCCCCTGGCTATCTGTTGTTTGAGCGCCTCAACGGCTTTATGCAAACTGGCCTCTATCGCCTTCAAGCGCTCAGGTTCAGTAATTTTATTGCCGATACAATCGGTAATCAGAAATCGATCTATAACAACTCCTTTTTCAGTGATGTTACTTGATGAAATAATGTCAGCACCCAATTGAGAAAGAACTCGGGTCAGGACATAGAGCAAGCCGATATAATCTTCAGATTGCACCTGCACCGCCGTATATTTACGTGAATTCTCCAAGTCAAATGTGACCTTCGTGGGAATGCTGAAATGCTCGCGGTGTTCCTGCTCAAATGAAGGCCGATTAAGATAACATTTCCTCATCAGCTCTTCCAGGTTTACGGCATCGCAAAGAGCGTCTTCCAAAACCCCTTTAAAAGCCTCTCTCTGCCGAACGGAAGGCAAACCCGTTTCATCCACACTTAAAACATGAAATGAATCCAAAGCAATTCCATCCTGCCTCACGAATATCTGCGCATTAAAAATAGTCAAACCACTGGCCGTAAGCGCACCGCAGATTTTATTAAAAAGTCCTCGTTGGTGATGAGCACAAACCGTCACGCGCGAGCACCCCTGATGCAACAGTCGTTCCCAGGCAATTTTGCATATAGCTTGCAGCGGTCCCGTCTCTTGCGGAGCCTTCTGCAAACTGGAAATCATACTCAAATGCCGGATGATCTGCTTGGGGGAAAAAACCCTGCGATAACGCTCCGGCATCAAATTCAAGTGCCTTTCTATCTCTTCCAAACTGAAAGAGTTGTCGGCGATCTGGGTCAACTGCCGCAGCAAATGGTTCCTCTGGCGGAGCGTCCCGGCGGCTTCCTGTCCCGCCTCCGGATCAGCCAGCATGTTCATCGTCCGCTTATAAATTGCCCACAACAGCAATTCTTTAAAACCGGTCCAAAGGCTTTTACTTGTCCCCAGGGTATCCGCAAAGGAAAGCAAGAATAACAAATTCAACCGCTCAGGCGTCTCCATGTGATTAGCGACCTCCTGGATTACTGCGCTACTGTAAACATCCTTTTGCGTCGCTACCTGGAAAAGATAGAGATGGTTTTCTACCAGGAAAACCAAAAGCTCCTTGTCCACTTCGTCCAGCCCCATTCGATCTGCAACTCTTTCCGCCATGGCTGTAGAAGCCTCATCATGTTTGCCCTTACACCGAGCCCCCTTACCCACATCATGCAAAAGCAGGGCTAAATATAAAATATGCGGGTTCTCTATTTTCTGAAAAATCTCTTCAAATTGCGAATACGGCTGCTCCTTTGCCTGCCAGACCTTATCCAGCTCCTCAATGCAAACCAAAGTGTGCTCATCCGCCGCATAGCGATGAAAAAACTCGTGCTGCACCAGGCATGTCAGTTTGCCGAATTCCGGAAGATAATCCCCCAGGAGCCCGGTCTCATGCATGATGCGCAAAATGGGAGCCACCGCACCGCGCTGATGAAGAATATCCAGGAACGTATCCCTCACCAGAGGGTTGCGTCTAAAATCATCATTGCTCAACGAAACCAGCTCACGCAGACGGTGAATTAAATCCGGATGCATGGAGAGACCGCGCTGCTGGACCATCAGGAAAAGACGCATCAGCCGTCCCGGATCACGCAAAAAAACTGAGATCTGCGGGGCCCGCACCCAACCATCCACCACTCTGAAGCCATCGATCGTATAGCTTTTACGCCTAAAAAGAGAGGTCAATGAGGGCAGGATTCCCTTCTCCGGGGCCAAGGCAAAACGTTGCTCAAGCGTATTCGAAATCAAATGAATGTTGCGCATGTGCGTATAAAGCTCTTTCATGAACTTTTCAATGCGCCGGGCCGGAGACTTATCTTTAAAACCCAAATGCTTGGCAACGGTCGACTGAACCGCTTTAAAAAGAATATCTGTCGCTCGGTTTGTGAGATAATGCAGGTCATTGCGCACACGAAGCAAAAAATCATGCGCTTTTCTCACCTGGGTCAACTCTCGCTCCGTGAGATGCCCGTTTTTCCTCAAATCTTCCAGGTTCCAGGTGTGCAGTTTAAACCAGGCCAACCAGATTAAATTATGAAAATCCCTCAATCCTCCACACCCGTTTTTTAAATCGGGCTCAAGCATGGTCGGTGAATTCCCATATCTTTCGTGACGCCTTACCTGGTCTTCCTGGCGGTCCCTGATATACTGATGCTCATGATGCCTGATACATTCTTGTAGAATTCGTTTTTGGAGGTCTGAGTAAAGCGAGCGATTCCCGGCAATCCTGCGAGTCTCAATCAGAGAGGTTTTGGCCAGCATATCCTGATTTGCAACTTCCACACATTCATCCAGGGTTCGAACCGAATGCCCTACCTTAAAAGGAATGTCGTAAAGAGTGTAGAGAATATGCTCCACAATGAGTTTCAAAAAAGGATGTTGCTCTTCACCTTTGAGCAACTGACCATCATGCAAAAACATGAGATCAATATCAGAAAACGGATTCAGCTCTCTTCGCCCATACCCTCCTAAAGCAACCAATGCGACAGCAGGAACTATTTTCTCACCACTCTCCTCCTGATAGATTCTTTTTACATCCTGATACAATCGAATCAGCATTGCATCCAGCACGCGAGTCTGCGCCTGACAAACCTCCAGGCCTGAGTATCCATCCCTGTGATAAACCTGCAACTGCTGACGCCAGGCCTTTACGTAACGCCGATAGCGGACCATATTGTCGTGCGGAAGCTTTCCTTCAGGAAGCCGAAGTCGCTTTCTCGCATCTTCATCTATCATTTCCAGGAGCGTTTTCATGTAGTCTGCTTTGGATCAGCAATCGTTAAAATGAACCCCGTTGGTCACATGCAAATTTGTTGGCGCGAAGCCAAGCTTCTTCGAAGATTTTAGTTAAACGGGAGAATATTTCAATACGTTTTGAACATCAATAACATCTGGCTTTTCGATTCCGAGCCATTTTTCTGGATTTTATCTCTGCTATCTGATACCTTTTCCCCACTGAAACGAGCGTTTAGGCTAATGAAAACATTTTTAATAGGAGTTGTCGCAAGCTTACTGATAGGAGCTTCTGCTATGGCACAAGACAAAGATACTTTTAAAGGCTCAGACACGTTACCCCAATTGCTGGTGTCTGAAAGTGGGCAAGAAATCAAGACTCCGGATGAATGGCAAAACATCCGACGCCCCGAGCTGCTCAAGATATTCACCGAAGAGATGTACGGATGTATGCCCGGGCTCCCGGAAGAAATCAAATATACCGTGTTTGAGAGCAGCACAAATGCGCTTGGCGGAATAGCCACGCGCAAACAGATTAACATCTTGATGGTCAACAAAGGCCACCAGACTAGCGTTGATTTGCTTCTCTATCTGCCTAATGCAGTTAAGAAACCCTCTCCGCTATTTCTGACACTCAACTTTAAAGGCAACCACGCCATTTCAGATGAGCCGGAAATTAAAATCTGTGAAAAGATGATGACTCCCTCTGATAAAGAACCTTATCCCCGCGCTGACGCCTCCTCACGCTGGCCTTTGAAGCTTATCCTGAGTAAAGGGCATGCCTTGGCCACCATGGCTCGCGGTGATATCGCTATCGACGGGAAGGGGTATCCGACCAATAACGTCCTGGGCCTTTTCCCTGAGCTGCAAAACCGGAATGATAATTTCAGCACCATTGGCGCTTGGGCTTGGACTTTGAGCCGTGCGCTGGATTATCTGGAAAAACAGCCTGAGATTAATCCTGAGCAGATTATCGTATTGGGCCACTCGCGTCTGGGCAAAACCGCTCTCTGGGCTGGAGTCAATGATCCGCGCTTTACAGCCGTAATCAGCAACGACTCCGGGGCGGGCGGAGCGGCCCTCTCTCGCAGAATGCTGGGTGAAACCATAGGTGATCTTTGCAAAAACTTCCCCTACTGGTTCTGCAAAAATTTCCAAAAATATGTGGGGCACGATGAGGAAATGCCCTTTGATCAACATCAGTTGATGGCGCTGATCGCGCCCCGACATATCTACGTTGCCAGCGCTCAAGATGATGCTTGGGCAGACCCTGAAGGAGAATTTACAAGCTTGATGTTGGCTAACTCCGTATTCGAACTCTATGGCATCCAGAATGCTTTGCCGGGGACAAAAATGCCCTCGGTAAATTCACCTCTTCGCTGGCACAACGGCTACCACATGCGGACGGGGAAACATGATTTAACGGAATATGACTGGCAAAATTATATCGACTTTCTGGATAAGCATTTTAAACACGAATAATAAACCATGAACAAACACCTATCCCTAATTAAGGCCGCGGCCATTCTCGTTTCCTGGGCAGTTATATGCACCGTTCAGGTAAACGTTTCTGCCAAAACGCCTGCTCCATCTGGAGAAAACGATAAAAAAACCGGCGTGTATCTACAGTATAACTCTTATACAGATGTCGGCTATGTGAAACCCTACAATTGGCAGCGTGCTCAAGGGCTCACTTGTGATGGCGTCTACTACTATTTTGCAGGGCATAACGACCCAACCGGCGAACTGGCGGATATCCATAAAATCCGAATGTCAGACAATAAAGAAGTCGCCCTTTTCGACAAAAAAGCTCCCATGCATAGTCCCGGTCTGGATTGGAACGAATACAACGATACCATTCTCTCCTGCTGCTATGGTCCCAAACTGACCCCTTGTGTTTGGGAATTGGATAAAAATAGCGGTGAATCAATCAATCGCTGGGATTGCCCGGAAGTCGGTCTGAAAGCCGGCGGACTCATCGCCTGGGTGAAGAAAAATGATATTATTCTTCTGACATCCACAAAGAATGGGGCCAACCTCGGTTTCACTAAACTCACGTTATTACCTGACGGAAAATTCAAAGAGCGCGGCACCTGGTATTACTCTGAAACCAATCTCGGCGTCCCTCAGGGCATGGATTACAAGGACGGCTGCATCTGGTTCCTGGCAGATGCCGGCAAAACGGTGAATGATAATCCTCACTCCATTTACGTCCTTAAACTCAATAACAACAAAAAGAAAACAGTCTCTGTCCTTAGGGAATACCGTGTCGATCTGAAGGTAGAGACTGAGGGACTGAGCTTCGATACGGAGAACTCTCTCTACTTTGGGACAGCTGAGGAAAAGATTTATAGGATTGATCATCGTTATAAAAAGATGAAACCCTGGAAAGAACCCAAATAAAACACGTGCGAAATACATATATTAGTTGTCTGAGCCTCTTTGCCACCGCTGCCATTTTTTGCTCCGGTACTCTGGCGGAGGATATAGTTTACACCCCCTACCGGGATGTGGGGTACAAGAAGCCAATGGATTGGCAATGTGCTCAGGGCCTCTGTTGTGACGGCATCTACTATTATTTTGCCGGGCATCACGATAAAACCAAAGAGAACGCAGATATCCACAAAATCCGTGTTTTTGATAATGTAGAAGTCGCTCTTTTCGAGAAAAAGGGTCCCATGCACAGCGCCGAACTTCTCTGGTTTAAACCTCACGATACTCTTCTGGGGTGCTCTGGTGGCAATAACCGGAAGCCCTTTGTATGGGAGCTGAATAAGGAAAACGGAAAGACTCTTAATCAATGGGATTTTGAAGGTTTTGGTGAAAATGGAGGTGCTCTCATCGCTTGGATTAAAGATGAGGATATCTACCTTTTCACTTCCGCTCAGGATGGTGGAAAAATCGCCTTTACCCGCATCACCTTAATGGAAGGCGGTAAGTTTATCGACCACGGCACCTGGCATTACTCAGAAACCAATCTGGGAGTCCCTCAGGGCTTGGACTATCGTGATGGCTTCCTCTACTACCTGGCTGATGCAGGGAAAACGGTGAACGATAACCCTCACGCCATCTACAAAATTAAGCTCGAAGACGATCAACCAAAAACGGTCTCAGTTCTTGAGGAATATCGAGTAAATATCTCTGTTGAAACGGAAGGTTTCAGCATTGCTCCGAATGGGAGTGTCTACTTTGGAACCGCTGAAGAAAGGATTTACCAGCTTGATTCCAAGTACGATAAACTGGTGGACTATCGTAAAAAGTAGGAAATATCATCGGGAAGGTCAGAACTCATACTGATCTTCCCCTACAAAAAGAAAGCCACCCTCTTCTTTGATCACAATTTCGATTCCGCCTTCTTCCGAACTCAAGAAAACCTGACGCGGATATTCATCGGAATCGGTTTTTTTAGGGCGGTTCTTTTCGTGCTGAGTTTCGACGATTAAAAACATGGGTGAACAACGTCTGAGAAATCCAGCCCTAAAAAAATACTCATAAGCCGGTACGCCACAGACCAGAACATCACAGTCCAAATCCTCCTCTCGATCCATAAGCCGCTGCTGCCCCTCAGGGTCTAAATCTGATACAAAAAGAATCCGCTTACCCTCTCGTTGCAAACGCAAAACCAGGGCACCCTGATCCCCTCGGCTAAAATCTCCATCTTCACTGGAGGACGGATGCAACACCTCCAAACACCCTACTCTCTCGCCTCTATCCAATTTTTTTGGATTCTGTATTTCCACTTCTTCTCCCTTATGAATTCTTTGCATATAGGGAGAGCGTGTTTTCAGGGGGTTAACATAAACATCCCCAATTTTTATTTTTTGCGATAAGTGAGCAGCCCCCTTTATGTGCGCCGCATCCCCGTGGGTGAGGATTAGAGCATCCAGAGAGCCGGCCACCTGAGCATTTTTCTTTAGATAGGGAATTACGACTCGTTGAATCAGTTTTTCGTCCCCGGTATCAATCAAATAATCTTTCTTGTCTACACCATCCTGCACCAGGATGGCACTACCCTCACCCGCCGGAAAAACAACTACACTTGTCTGAGGAGAACTTTTTGGCATGAAAACAAAATATACAGCCAGAATAAGCGCATACCCCAAACTCCAACCCCAGTTTTTCCTCTGAAAAAAGAAACCTCTGAAAAGTCCTATAATACCTAAATAATAAAACACCCAGCTCAAGGGATACCACCCATTGCCTCTCAAGAAGGCCCCGGGTAATTCCTCTGCAAAACTGCAAATTTTCTCAACAGAATAAAGCAACCACCAGGCAGGTATATTACAGAGCTCTGCAAAGCCTTCCCAAATAGAACCAAATATCAAAGATGCCAGGGACAAACTTTGAAGTGGAAAAGCCAGAACACAAACAAGCACATTCACAAATAATCCGGCGATGGGAATTAAATTAAAAAAGTGGATAATCAGAGGTAATGAGCCCGCCCAGCCGGCAAGGGATGCCCAAATATTTGAAAGCACAAAGAGTGCAATGAACTCTTTCAAACGCATTCTTTTGGTTACTAATGATTCAGGTAGAAAAGGGTCTTTCCCTGCCCATTTCTCTCCATATTTTTCTAAAGTCGGCAAAAGGAGAATCATGCTGAAAACAACCGAATAGGAAAGTTGAAAGCTAGCCTGGAAAAGCTGGCCTGGTTCCCAACTGAGTAAAAGAAAACACACTGCCCCCAAACAATTTGTCAGTTGGGAGGGCCGATGGATCATTTTTCCCAGCAGAAATACGCAGATCATCAAGGCGGTCCGGCATACGGGCGGATCTGCACCCGCCACTATTGCAAAGAGACAAACTGTAAGCATACTCGCTCCTAGTCGCCAGAAAGCGGAAATATTTAGTAGCGAAAGCAGCCCCATAGTCATTACCGCGACCACACCAACATTGAAGCCACTAATGGCGAAGAGATGCATCACTCCCGTACGGGTAAACACTTCTTTGAACTCTGAGGGTAACGCTGTGCGCTCACCGACCGTCATCGCCTGGTACATGCCTATATAGGGGTCTTTCGGATCGTACCCCACTGAAAGCATTTTGACCCAGTGTCCTCTCAGTGAACCAGCAAACCGACGAATCAGACTGGGTATTCCTTTTTGATATCCCTTCCAGACCCAATCTTCAGTAGTGGCCGTTTTTAATTCATAATAAATCCTCTGGGATTCCAGGTATTTCCTATAATTAAAACCACCGGGTGTTTTGGCATCGGAAGGCAAATGGATGACGCCGCGAACCTCTACCAATGCCCCTGCGGTAAAATCCTCATTTAATACTTTGTAACAAGATGCTTTAACCGTGCCTGTGGTTTTTTGAAATTCACGCTTTTCGGAGTAATCCCCAGACCAGCAGATTTCATTCAATGCCAGTGATACTCGGCAAATCTCGTTCGTATACGCCACTCCCGCCCGTAATACTTTGGAAGATGAAATAGCTGGTCGCTCCAATAACTCTCCCCGCACAGTAACAATCGCGGAAGTTTTCCCCACCATCTGAGCTCGGATATCCTCTTGAGATTGAATAGCAGTATTCAAACTGTAGGAAACCAAACCCCATGTGAGCCCTGCCAACAGGCAACATACCGGACTAATCCAGGAGATTCGCGGGGAAAAAATATACCAGATTCTTCCCAATACAGCACCGCAGACTGATAAAAATAAAATAGGCAGGTACAACGTATAGACCTGCCCGATATCCAGAACATTTGCTGATTTCCATGCGAGTATTATCCCCAGAATTTGGGCTAAACTCACATGAAGAAGTGGGAAGCGTTCAAACTGAAAACAGAGGTAAGAAACAAGTGAAGAGCCACTCACACAATTCTTATCCGGAGCTATTTCATTGTGTCTTTCCTGCTCGTCTCCCATCTCCTTATTCGCTCTATTTTAGCTTTTCATTTCCATCTGGGAGGCTTTTGACCATCGAATCATTTGAGGAGCCCCCGATTCCGACGATTTAGAGGATTTACTTTCTAAAACTCCTCTCTTGAAATAACTCAAAACCCACATGGCACTTAATCCCATTAAAACCCCAAAAGAATCAATCATCACATCCACGTGGCTGCCATGACGCTGAGATGAGAAGGATTGATGAAATTCATCGCTTATCGCGTACCCCACACAAATGAGAAAAGTTAATAGCGCCATGCGGAAAGACCAAATGCGCTTCCAACCGACCAAACCGGAACGCAAAAAGCCATAAAAGACCAGTGCCGCCAAAATTCCGTACTCAGTTACATGACAAGCCTTCCTGAGTAAAAAAATAGTCTTTGCCAGCTGCTCCCAGGAGAGAGTGGGGAAATTTTCATGCAGAAACGTCATGACACGAAGGCTGGTTGCCTTGCCCCCTACATCATCTGTGCTGCCCCAAAAAATAAGGGCACACCAAATAACGGCAGGCAACCACCCTTTGATCTGTGCATAGAAAAAACGTTTCATTTTGAGCAACTCAGAGATCAGTTCTCAGCGGAGTGGAGCCCTCCGGATCCGGCATTGAACGTCAGATGCGGGCAAGTCCAGGAACAAGCGCCACAATGAATGCACTTTTCCCGGTCAAAGGCCGGCAGTCCCGATTCCCCAGGGTAAATCGCCTGCCCCGAGCAAATCTCAATGCACGCTTTGGAATCACACGCCCTGCAAATCTCTTCGCTTTCAAACACGACATGATTGGAATAACCCGAGGCTGCTTGGACTTTTCCACCCAAGAGCAAAGCATCCTGATGAGAGATAAGCAGCTTCCCATCATATTCAATCGGAGGCCATCCCGTTTTTTCCATCAACACATCATTTGAATAAACACCCTTAGCGGCACAATCCTTGCGTATCTGCTCCACCTCTTCAGGCGTCAGCTTCCCTTTGAAATATTTAGACACCTTGGGTAACCGATCCCAGGTTTTCTCGTGAGTCCCCGGAATATGGAATATACCTCTGGAAAAACCGGTCAGAGCCATACCCAGGAGCCCAGATATCATTCCACGATGGAATCCATCTCTGGACTTCTCAGCAACGCGTGACTCCGAATCTCTGTGGCTTGCCCGGCGGCGCTTTAAATAGGTAGCTTCAAGATTCTTGCGGGTAAACTCTTTGCCTTCTTTCATCAGCTCAGCAACCGCCTCGCCCAGATGAGTCCCCGTTTCCCAGGCTTCATCCACTCCGGAACCTGTCAGCACATTAGTAGAGCCGCTTCCCTCTCCAATTCGGGCAAATCCATCTCCAACCAAATAGGGTTCTCCCCGGCGGCCGGATTCCTGAAGCGTTTTTGCACCCCAGGACCGCAGAGTAGAGCCTTTAAGATACTGCCATAAATAAGGATGTTGCATCCAATACTGCATGTAGCGATAAGCAGCGCGAACCGGATTATCCAGCCAGGTTGGAACAAAAATTCCGAGAGAAGCCACCTTTTCCGGATGCACGTACATAAAGCCAAAAATTTCCGGCTCCGGATACCCGAACGTATGAAAAACCATTCCCGGTTTGAGCGGCGTATCTTCAGGTAAATTCACCACCATTTTCATGCCAATGGCATAATCGTTTTGCTCATGACCTTCGGGCAATCCGATGGCTTCATTTAACTGCCTGCCGACAGCTCCAACGGGACCATCGCCGATCACCGTCAAAGCAGCCTCCACCTCCATGCCGGGCATGAATCCATCAGCGGGTTTGCCTCTCAAATCCACTCCCTGATCTACCAACTGGACTCCAACAACTTTGCCATCTTTCAGAATCGCCTTTTCCACGGGAGTCCCGGGCCAGATTTGGATAAATCCGCTTCCCATTACCTGAGCCGAAACCCATTGGTTAAATTGCCCGATGGATAGGGTTAATCCCCCATCCTTTCGCAAAAAAGGAGGAATCCAGGGCAGCGCAAAAGCATAGTTCTGATACCAGGGCAAAACCGCCTTGAAGGTTTTCAGAAACACATCTCCAAGTCTAAAAAGGCGGGAGCGCCGACTGGCACCGTGCGGATCGAGCAGATATAACATCTTTTCCTCCGTCACTTCAGCAATCATCGGTATCTGGGAAAGCTCCTCATTGGAAAAGCTCTCACGTATTGACCTTGCGTCCGAAACTACTCCCGAAACACCTGCAGACGTGTCATCCGCACGTTCGTAGCAAATCACCTGAGGGGGCATTCCCGGGGCAACTTTGCTCTCCAAAGCCGGGGTGCCATCCTCATTTAGCATTCGCTTGTTAAGCGTGCTCAAAAAGCCGCCCATTGCCGGACCGAAACCGACACAAACAATATCGGCATTCAGCTTCTGGCGTTCCACCTTTTGATCTAATTCCTGGTTTTGCATTTTTTAATTTTTAGTTTAGACAGCACTTCTTCAGCCAACACGCTGTATGCAGAGGTCCCCGCACTGTAGGCATCATAATACATCACCGGCTTCCCAAAACTGGGGGCTTCTGCCAGACGGACGGCGCGCGGGATCAACGTCTCAAAAACCTTTTCTCCAAAATATTCGCGCACATCCGCTACCACCTGTTGTGAAAGCCGAGTCCGCCCATCAAACATTGTCATCAGCACTCCCAAAAGCTCCAGCTTACAGCTCTCCTCGCTCTCGCAGATCTGATTGTAAATCCGCATAATCATGGAGACACCTTCCAGTGCATAGTACTCGCACTGAAGAGGAATGAGCAGCCAGCGGGCTGCGACGAAAGCGTTGAGCGTAAGCACCGAAAGAGAAGGCGGACAATCAATCACGACAATGTCGAAATCTCTTTGGGTCAACACTGGCTCCAGAGCATCCTTAAGCCGAGTTAGGTGATTCCCGGGCAAGCGGGGAAACTCAATATCCGCCCCACACAAATCCAAGCCTCCCGGAATCAACCAAAGGTCCTTCCAGGGAGTTTCGACTATCAAATCAACTAATTTTTCTTCTCCCAATAAAGCCGGATAGGAGTTTTTGCCTTCAATCTTCTCCACTCCCACTCCGCTCGTGGCATTGGCCTGAGGGTCCAAATCCAGAAGCAAGGTTTTCTTGCCGATAGCCGCTAAAGCTGCTGCAAGGTTGACAGAGGTAGTCGTTTTGCCAACCCCCCCCTTTTGATTAGCAATCGCAATAACAATAGCAGACATCGTTTCACCTTTGTTGTTTCATTTATAAATATTTTTAGGCACTAAAGCCTTCAGGCAATATCCTTGTGATAGATTCTTGCGAGGAAACGCGGACACAGACATCCTTGTCTCCAACAGCCTGATTCACTTGATTCAACGCAATCTCAGGGCGATTGCAATCCTGACTCAAGTGTCCCAATACCAGCTCTTTAAGTCCAGTAGAAACAATCTCCTCCAGCAAACGGGCTGAGTCCTCATTGGATAAATGGCCGGAACTACTCAGAATCCGCTGCTTCAATGCCCAGGTACGAGAGGATTCTCTCAAAAGAGTAATATCATGGTTGGCTTCAAATAGAAGCCCATATACTCCCTTTAACCTCTCTCTAACCAAAGAAGTGACTTTACCCAAATCCGTCACATGCCCCAACCGGACTTTCCCTACTTGAAAGGAGAAGCCGACCGGATCGCTCGTATCGTGAGGAACTTGAAACGTGTTGACCTCAATATTGCCGATCTCAAACGTATCTCCCGTCGCAAAAATCTTAAATTCCGGTATTTGCTTCGGCTGAGAACCTTGCTGCCAAATAGCGCGCATATCCTTTTGAGTAAGCTGATTTGAGTAGACCGGGACCTTGTAAAGCTGACAAAAACGGCTTACTCCGCAGATGTGATCTGAATGACTGTGAGTAATCAGGATGCCACTCACACGCTCCGGGTCTTTACCCGCAGCCTCAATGCGTTTCTGCAATTGTTTACAGGAAAACCCGCCATCCACCAGGAGGCACGTATCACCATACTCCAGCCATGTGCAATTACCCCTGGAGCCGCTGCCTAAATTTATAAACTCGACAGGCTTCAAATTATCCTATGCCTCTCTCCTGTTCTCAAACTCCGGTGTGTTCCAGTTCCTCGTTTGTTAGGGAGTTAAATATCTTGAATTCCTCTGCATGGAAAGCGGGGTCCGCTCTGAAAGAAAGCTTCCCATAATACTTCTTCTCCATATCAATCAGGAGTTGCTCGTCCTCCGTGCGAAGCCGGTCCAGTACCAAAGGATGGACCACCACTTTCAGCTGGAAGTCCGATTCATCGCGGCCTCTCCTACGGAAAATCTCCGCCAGCTTTCTCTGGATTTCGACCGACATGGTCAGGGCCGATTTAACCATTCCGCGACCCTTGCAATATTTGCAGTCGTCATAAACGGCTTCCAAAACAGATTCCGTGTGGCGTTGTCGTGTCATTTCCATTAATCCCAGAGAAGAGATGGGCAAAATATGTGTCCTGGCCCGATCCCGACGCAATCCTTCCTTCATCTTGTTGTAGACAGCCTGGCGATCCCGCTGCATCTTCATATCGATAAAATCCAGAATGATGAGTCCGCCTATATTGCGCAAACGCAGCTGGCGGCAAATCTCTTCGGCCGCTTCAAGATTGACCCGTAAAATAGTGGATTCATGATGATCGGCTCCTTGCTTGTGTCCACCCGAATTGACATCGATGGCTACCAACGCCTCGGTTTCATCAATCACAATATAACCACCGGATTTTAGATAAACTCTCCTGGCAAATGCACTGCTGATCTGCCGGGTAATATTGAACCGGTCAAAAATAGGTTGAGAGTCCGCGTAAAGCTTCACTTTAAAGGCAGAACGCTTCGAAATTCTGGAGATCACTTCTTTAGCCCGATCGCATTCTCTCTGATTGTCTATGACGATTCTCTCCACTCCTTCGGTCAGGAAATCGCGAGTCATTCGGCCAATCAAATCCGGTTCCTGGAACACACAACTGGGAGTGCTGCTGCTGCGAATATTCTCTTGAACCTGTCTCCATTCGCCAAGAAGGATGGCCAGGTCACGGATGAAATAGCGCTTTTGCTGTTCCTCTCCCGCCGTACGGATAATGACGCCCATCCCTTCAGGCAAATCCAACTCCCTTAAAATTTTCTTCAGTCTCTCTCTTTCAGCCGGACTATCGATCTTCCGGGAGATACCGCTTTGATCCGAATTGGGCAACAAAACCAGAAACTTGCCCGGCAGCGAAATATTCGTAGTAACCCGCGGTCCCTTCGTGCCGATTGCGCCTTTAGTTACCTGTACCACAATCTCTGAGCCAATCGGATAAAGCTTAGGGATGTCATTTTGCGTAATTCTCGGTTTATCTTTGCGGCGCGGCGAGCGTTCCACAACCTCAATCGAAGAGTCAAAGTTATTGGGAATAATATCCCAGTAATGGAGAAATGCGTTCCGATCAAATCCAATATCCACAAACGCTGCCTTCAGCCCATCTTCCAGATTCTGCACGCGCCCTTTGTAGATAGAACCCACCAAACGCTCATCGTCCGATCGTTCAATCGTGAAATCTTCCAGTCGTCCGTTTTCCAGCACGGCCACGCGAGTCTCCAGAGACTCCGCATTAATGATAATCTCTTTGTGAGACGTCTGCACGGGCCCCATCATTCGCTGAAACGTCTCTATCATCTTGTTGGCTACGCCTTTGACGGATTCAACAAAGTTTCGGGGCTTGGGTTCCGGCAACGGAACAGGCTTATAAGGTTCTTTGGCAGGTTTCTTACGCGGTGCAGGTGCAGGTGTCGGCGGCACCTCTTTAACCCCCGCAGACTTGTTTTCCGCTTTCAATATTTCAGCTTCATGCCGCGCGTCAAAAACGGTATCTGAAACCATCTCTCTCTCAGGATCATCCAGTTGATTCAAAGCCAATTGAACTACATTCTTGGGAGTCTTACCTGAGGAAGAGGGTTTGAAACGCATAGACGTTCTTCTTTTTTGTGAAAAAGTTTTCTTATTTGGATTCATTATATTTTAATATTTTTTTCTATAAAGATAAACATTTTGTAATATCCCCAGTGCCAGCAGGGTACAGATTACCGATGAGCCCCCATAGCTAAGTAGGGGCAAAGGAATTCCCGTAACTGGAATCAGGCGAATATTCATTCCTATGTTAATCATGACATGTGTAAAAAGCAGGGCAACAACCCCTACGGCCAATAGCCTACCCAAACGCTCTCGCGCCTGGCTGGCAGTGCGGATTCCCGCAAAAAATATCATTCCATAAAGGCCGACAACGAGCGTACTTCCCAGGAAGCCGCCCTCTTCGGCAATTACGGAAAAGATAAAATCATTATGCGACACCGGTCTGGGCAAAAAACCGAGTGACGTCTGTGTTCCTTGCATCCACCCCTTCCCCTTAAATCCTCCGCTGCCCACCGAAATCAGGGCCTGATCTATATTGTAGGAGTCGGTGCGTTGCATCTGTTCCAATCTTTTACGTTCTTCTGGGGGAGTATCCTGGCTCACATAACTTTGGTTGAAATAAACCAATAGGCGTCGTCTCTGATAATCTTCCAGAGGTAGGCGCCAGCCATCCGGTGCAAAGACTACATCCACGAATAGGAGCGTAACCAGCAAAAAACCAGCCCCAGCGACACGCTTCATATAGCGGAGTGGAACCCCGGCCATATACATCATCACCAGCCCGATAGAAACAAACGCCAAAGAGGAACCCAAATCCGGTTCCGCCAGAACCAATAGGAAAGGCAGAGCCATCATCCCCAGGGCCTTGAGGAATACATTATACATCCTCAGTTCATCCTTGGGACGCTCTAAAAAATGAGCCATGGCAAAAATGTAAGCCAGCTTGGCGAACTCAGAAGGTTGAAATTGAAAAAGCCCCAGGTCGAACCAACGGCGGGCACCAAATCTCAAACTCCCGACATGCGGGATCAACACCAAAACCAACATCGCAATTGCCACCCAATAGGCAAGGAGAGAAAACCGGCAGAATATTTTGTAATCCAAAACACAAATCCCTGCGGCCATGGCTGAGCCGAGCAAATACCAGACTCCCTGCCGGAAACCGTAGGAACGATACCAGCTCAAATCCGTTTCAGCCCCGATTCGAGCGCTGACGATAGACAATATCCCAATGATCATCAGGCAAATCGTCGCAGCCAACAAAAGCCAGTCGAAGCGAAACTCCGAGTGAACGGTCGCAACGAGGGGGCGCTCGCTGGTCTCTTTTTTCGACGGGCGAGGAGTCAATTCTGTATTTTTTTCACTCAAGACTGTGCCTTTCTTTGGTTGCTCTCGATCAATGCCAGTTCCTGAAATACTTTCCGGGCGATCGGAGCACAGGTGAGTCCGCCCGAGGCGCCCGATTCCACTAGGACAGAAATTGCATAGCGGGGCGATTCATAAGGCGCATAGGCTACGAACCAGGTATCCTTCCTCACCAGCCGATTGCCCTGCTTCACTTCTGCCGTACCGGTTTTACCACAAACACGCATTTCATTAATCCGTGCTCTGCTGCCAGTCCCCTCCCGGTCTTCCACATCCGCCAACATCGCATCCTGAATGAGTTTTAAATTACGGGCGGAGACCTGTAGATTTCCACGAACCTTTCCGGATGGATATACTTCTCCGGGCAGTTTATTAAGAGGATCCCACGATTCCAGACGCATGACCAGGCGCGGCCAATAGATAGTCCCTCCGTTGGCTATTGCGGCAGTCATCACGGCCATTTGAAGCGGGGTCACCGTAATATCCCCCTGCCCGATGCAAAGATTAGCCGTGTTGCCGGATGTCCAGGGCATTCCTCTTTTTCTCTGGGCTTCCAGAAAACCTGAATTGGGATAAAAACCGCTAACTTCCTGCATCGTCGGTATTCCAGTTTTCTGGCCCAGGAAGAATTTTTCTCCCATCTCCATCAGACTGTTCACGCCGCTTTCCAGCCCCACTGAGATGAAATAAGCATTACTGGAGCGGAGAAATGCCCGGCGAAAATTATATTCTCCCGCAGGGGCCGTGTCATCAATTCTGCGACGTCCCAGTTGATAGGAGCCTTCACAATATAGATTTTTTTCAGGATCAAGCCCTGATTCCAAAGCCGCCAAACCCACTACGATTTTGAAAATGGATCCCGGTGCATAAGACCCGTATGTAGCCCGGCACAGGGTGGGCATGGTGTTTTCATCATTGTAGATGGCCCAGGTGGCAGGAGTGATCTGCGGAATAAATAAATTCGGGTCATAAGAGGGTGCTGAGGCCAGAGCCAGAATATCCCCATTAGTGACATCCAGCACGACTACTGCCCCCTTAACATCCGCTTTGGCTTCGCTCAATGCCCGTTCGGCCACTTTTTGAACCTCTGCATCAATCGTTAAATACACATTTTGCCCTGCCACTGGGATGATGAGCCGATTCTCTTCCTGCCGGTAGCCCGTGTTATCCACCAGCACACTTTTAGCACCAGGCAACCCCCTCAATTCTTTATCGAAAACGCCTTCAATTCCCACTCTCCCGACATAGTCCGGCATTTGATAACTGTATGGGATATCCTCTTCCTCAATTTGACGGCGCACGAGAAAACCCAGAAGATGACCTCCTACACTGTTGAGTGGATACTGGCGAAACGCTTCAGTCTCAATGCCCAGGCCCACCGGACGAACAGGACTCTCCATAAACCGTGCCAAGACCTCCGAAGAAATGTCCCTCATCACATGCAGCGGCAAAGCTCGAGTTTGCAGGTAATGCCTGTTGAAGCGCTCCTCATCTATAATAAGATTTACCCCCACAATTCGGCTCAGCTCAGCAATGGTATTACTCGCCACGTTAAACCGGGCCACACGAGAACGCTCCGTGACGGTCAGTTTGTCGTACTCGGGCAATTTTTTTAAACGCTTGTATTCTTCGTTAAAAAGGCCTGCCTTGGATAAATCTTTTACATATAAACTGATGCTGTAAGCAGGACGACTGGAGGCCAAAACGGTCCCATTTTTATCGAAAATACTTCCCCTTACCGCCGGCTCACGAACCGTCCGATATGCCTGACTCTCCAAGCGCTGAACATACTTGCCGGAACTGAATATCTGCAGATGCCACAAAACAGCCACCAACAGAAGGAGCCCCGACAGGATCATAATTGAAAAATTACGAATCTGTTTATCCCCACGACTGAGTTGATCTAAAACCAGCATATGACTTGGCTCTAACTCTCCCTTCTGAGGATTTTAGCTTCTTCCTTAAGGAAGAGCCCTTTACCTGGTTCCGCATATTTTTGCATCAGATATTCCATAACCCACACCATCAGGGGAGATGCCAAGGCTGTGAACATTCCTAAAACCGAAAAAACCCACAACAAAGACCATCCCATTTTGGGAGCGACCTCCAAACCGGTCAATTGCAGCAAAGTTAAAAACGGAACCAAAACACCTATGAGAAAACCTAAGAACGTCTGCACCCAGACAGCCTTATACAAAATGACTTTTCGATATCGATAAACCACATAAGAAATCAATAAAAGCGACAATGTCGTAACTCCCAACGGATTGAGAGAAAAAGAATCATATAAATACCCCCCTGCCGTACAAGCCAGAAACAACTCTCTCCAGCTCCGAAATAATGCACAGTACAACACCAATGCAGGAAGAATATCCAGCCTTACTCCCAAAAGCTGGTGAGGCCACTGAAACCAAGTCTGGAACCAGATGACCAGCACGCAAACCAGCAGTAAGATCAGAATATTTTTGTGCCTCATCATTGTCATTGTATAAGTATCCACACCTCTTCCAGAAGATTGGCATCCACGGCAAGCCTGACTCGAGCCTCCTTATGCAAACCGTACTCTCCTTCAACACTCTCTTCAATGGTCCCAATATAGAGGCCCGGCGGGAACATACTCCCCATACCGCTGGTGTAAACTCGATAGCCCGGAAGCAGCGGTTGCTGTCCTCCGGATAAATAGGAAAGCCGGACAGAAGTCGGATCCAGGGAGGATGCCTCCATCGGCTGTATTACACCCGAATTGCGAGTCTCGCTCACAACAGCGCTCACCAGACAATTGGGGTCTCCCATCAAGACGACTTTGGATTTCCATTTACCCACTTCCAGAACCCGCCCTATCAGGACAGCCTCACCCTGCGTAGCCAATACGGGCTGATTAAGTTGAACGCCTGAGGAACTCCCGGCATCTATCATGATCATGCGCCACCAGTTGGAGGGTTCTCGCGCAATAACTCGGGCTAGTTTGAGCTTCCAGGGAGTACTCTGCTGGAAATTCAGCGCCTGACGCAAACGCGCATTTTCATTCTCCAATTCTTTGAGCCTTAATAGCTCGAGCTGATTCGTCGAAGACTGAGCTTTCAGGAGTTGATTTTCCAGGACAAGCTGGTTTTGGAAAACAAGCCGATCTTTGATCGCGCCTCCCAGCTCTCCCACGAGGCTGGCCGTCATACTAAAGGGGTATAACAGAATAGTGCCGATGTTTTTAACTCCTGAAGTCCATCGCTGAATACAAAGGAGCAACAACACCGCTAATATGAGTATCCCAAATACTGCCGTTCGGCTTTTTCTAAACATTCACCGTTACGTTATTGCATACGCAAACGCAACGCCGTGAGCAAAAGAAACGACTGCAACCCGCTCCGGGGCTGCTGGCACATTCGTACCATCCTTGTTCTTCAGAAGAGATGAAAATTCTGCAAAGCCCTTCCTGTCCCTTCCGCAACCGCACTCAAAGGGTCATCGGCTATGTGGACCGGCAAACCGGTCTCATCAGAAATGAGCTTATTGATATTTCTCAGCAGCGCTCCACCTCCGGCCATCATGATTCCTCTATCAACGAGGTCTGCAGCCAACTGAGGCGGACACCGCTCCAATGTAATCCTGACCGATTCCAAAATGCTGGAAAGCGGCTCTTGTAAAGCTTCTCGTATTTCTTCTGAACGAATGTTGGTCGTCTTCGGAAGCCCTTTCCCCAGATCCAGACCCTTGACTTCCATAGTCAACTCCTGGTCCAGCGGATAGGCCGATCCGATACGAATCTTAATCTCTTCGGCCATGCGTTCGCCAATTAACAAATTATAAGCCCTCTTCATGTGGGCAATGATAGCTTCATTAAACTCATCGCCCCCCACTCTCAAGCTGCGACTGGAAACCATTCCTTTCAGAGAAATGATAGCTATTTCACAAGTTCCCCCACCGATATCCACGATCATGTTGGCCGCAGGTTCCTCCACCGGCATTCCCACCCCGATGGCCGAGGCCAAAGGCTGGTCTATCGTTTGAACTTCCCGGGCGCCGGCATGGAGTGCCGAATCTTTAACAGCCCTTCGTTCCACTTCTGTAATTCCAGAGGGAACTGCAACCAGCACTCGAGCTGAGATAAGTTTTCGATGGTGTACTTTCTGGATAAAACACCGAAGCATGGCCTCGGTAACCTCAAAATCCGCTATCACACCATCCTTCATAGGACGGATTGCCCGTATGCCTTCAGGAGTCTTTCCAAGCATTGCCTTGGCCGCAGAGCCAATAGCAACCACCTCACCCGTTTCCTTGTGAACAGCCACTACTGAAGGCTCTCGCAATACGATGCCCCTATCCCTAACATAAACCAGAGAGTTTGCTGTCCCCAAGTCTATGCCAATATCGTTTGTAAAAAGGCTTTTAAGTTGTGATAACATGCACCAGAGCCTATAAAAAGCAGACGTAGTTTAACCGCTTATTTAGATACAAGTCAAGTTTCTTCAAAACTTAATTAAGGAAACCNNTGCCAGGCTTTGTGTTTCATCTTCTTGATATCCTCCAGAACGGCATCGGCTTGCTGCCCCGAAACAATGGCAACCATGCCAACCCCCATATTGAAAACCTGATATATCTCTGATTCATCTATGAGACCGGACTCCTGAATCAGCTTAAAAATGGGCAATACAGGCCACGATCCCCTCTCAACCACAGCATCGCAGTTACGGGGCAACACCCGTGGGATATTATCAATGAATCCGCCACCTGTGATGTGAGCAAACCCCTTCAACACGCGGGGAGCTTTAGGCTGATTGTACTTCTTCAAAAGCATTTGAATCACATTCCCGTAGCTGATGTGAACCTTGAGCAGCTCCGCACCCAGCGTGGTTTTGAGGCCGGCCGGTTTGGAATCCAGCTCTAACCCCAGCTTTTCAAGGAAGATTTTGCGAGCCAACGAATATCCATTCGTATGAAGGCCGCTGGACGCGATTCCAATTAACCGATCGCCCTTTTTAATCCCCTTTCCGTCAAGCAGATTAGATTTCTCAACCACGCCGACGATTGTTCCGGACACATCATATTCACCCGGAGCGTAAAAATCAGGCATCTGAGCGGTCTCTCCTCCAATGAGAGCACAACGGTTCTCCTTGCAAGCCTTGGCAAAACCGCTGATCAATTGGGGAAATACCTTCGCATCCAGCTTGCCGGTCCCAATATAATCCAGGAAAAAGAGCGGCTCGGCTCCCATGACCGCAATATCTCCCACACAATGATTCACTAAATCCGCGCCCACGGTATTGTGCTTATTCATTGCGAAAGCAATCTTCAGTTTGGTACCAACACCATCCACGCTGGAAACCAAAACAGGCTGTTTATATTGGCTTGTCTTAAGAGCAAATAGTCCCCCAAACCCACCTACCTTCCCGAGGACTTCGGGGCGATGGGTCGAAGCTAATAACTTGGGGAGTTTGGATTTTACAGAATTGCCGAGGTCTATATCCACCCCGGCTTGAGCATAAGCTTTTTTCTTCACAATTTGTCCAGTTGAAATGTTATTTTGCCAGGCAAGAGAATCCCGCCGCCCTTATCCAAACGGGAAAACCGGTTCTTCGCAAGCCTCAAATGCAATCTGAGAATTATTTTTCATTTTTTTCGCCGATCTCCTCCTCTCTGACCTTGGCAACGGGCAACTCGCTCACAAGCCAGCGATGTTTCCCTCGAGCCGTCCGTTCCGTTTCTTCTACGGCCCTAAAGCTCACTTCAAAGTCATCACCAAGCTTCTTTCTTATCCCTGCACGAATAGTCTCCAGCTGAGTATTACTGAATTGAGGGGTCGGTTTATAGCGGAACTCGGCGACTCCAGGCTCTCTTTGATAAAACTGTACCGCATAGAGATTGTCAAAAACGGCATCATGCATGTTAAACATCGTCAGAGAAATCCTTCTTCCCATCGCGCTAACCAAAAATTCCTGCTCTCGCCCGGCTATTTCCGTCGCAGCCAACCAGGGCAGCTCGTGCGGATAATCCGCCGTAGCCACTTTCACATAATCTCCGGTCCGATACCGAATAAGAGGCATGACGTGGTTGTGAAAAGAGGTAGCGATCACCTCTTGATATCCCTCCTCATCGGCAGGCCCCAACTCAGTATAACCATAAGTCGGCCAAAAGTAGAAAAAAGGCGTGCTGGCTCCTTCGCCGGCCAATACAGCCCGCTCGGAATGACCATACCAGCGATAAACCTGGCATCGAAAGACCCGTTCTAGCATCCGCTTCTGAGGAAGGTTCAAACGCTCTGAACCACACAGAACCGCTTTCAACGGAACCCGCCAGGATTGGCGGCTCTGGTCCAAATACTCTGCTATCTGCAAAGCAGCCGAAGGATATGCGTGGAGAAAATCGGGCTTAAACGCTTCAATTCTCTCCAAATATTCCGGCATTCTCTCTGCTGTCAAGTGAGCCGAAGACATCAGAAGCCAGTTGCGAGTCGCATCATAAGAGTAAATACGCCCTGATGAGGATTGCGTTGTCACATGCCCCCGGATTAAAACCAGCCGAGCTCCGGACTGCCATCCCGCCCGCTGCCACATGGCTTCCAAAAAAGCCTGCTCTTTCGGGCGGCTGACTCCTTTTTGTAGGTAAAAACCAACAGGCACCCCGGTCGAACCGCCTGTCGTAATATAAAGCCGCTTGGAAGCTGGGTATTCCAGGGAAACGAATTCTTGCAGATGCTCTTGAATATCCCTCTTTTCCAATAGGGGAGCAGAAACTATATTTTCCGGTTCAAGAACTTTTTCCGGGTGAAACTTAGCCCGTTCAAAAGCCTTTCGATACCATGGACACGAGCTCTGCGCCCTCATTAAAGTAGAGCGTATCTGCTTTAACTGGTATTCTCGAATATCCTCCTCATCCCAATCCAAGGATTCTCGGATAAGGCGTTTGAATTGAGAGTAACCTTCACCCCACTTCCATTTCCCTGGAAGAATACGATAAACCGACCCCAGAAAGGTTTTCATCCCATCTGGAACAGAATCGTACACTTTTAAAAGCGGATAAAGCTTATCTTCCAGCGACATCTCAATTCAATAGGTAACCATCTCTCCGGCCAGCACTTCACACATATAAAGCACTGGCCAGAAAGAATGTTTTCTACTCCTGTCTTTTTGCTTTAATATCCCGCAAATTTACAGGAGACCACGCAGAATCCGCGCTACGTACCAGAAGCTGAATCGGCTGACCGGCTTCGAATTCAAACACGCCCAGAGAAACCGGGGCGCTGAACTTCTCATAGCTGCCTGTGCTTTTGACCTTAACCGGGCTGACCTTGTCGCCTACGACCACTTCCATTACCGTATCACCTTGGCTCGCAACGGAGCTGAAAAGCTCAAATTTACCTGAGTTTTTCAGTTTAAAATTCCATGAAAAAGAATCCTTGGAATCCGTCCAGTAACCGATATTGTCTTTGCTTTCTTTTTGCTCAACAATGAGTTTTCCGGTTAATTCTGCCTCGCCCACGGCAAGATCGAAATCTTTGCTTCCATCAACGATCAAGGGAATGACCTCAACATTCAGAAAACCTTTCAACTTCAATGAAATAACCTCCGGTCTTTCCAGGTTTCCGGGAGTTCTTCCGGGCACTTTAACCCATACCCCTGATTCGTCGATTTGAGTGCTGACCGGGACGGGTTCCCATAGCAAATTAGCGCTGAGAACTTCATTACGAAGCCCGGGCAGTAACAGAGTTCCATCTTCGGGCCAATCAAAGACATGCAGATAAAGACGCACGCCATCGGGCTCCAGGCGTTTCGTGCAGCGGCCCCAGGACAATTTCTTGAAAGGACTTGCCGTAGTATTGTAAATGCTCTCTCCGTTAATGTGCATCCAATTGCCAACCTCACTAAAACATTCCACAGTCGCTTCGGGAACACTGCCATCAGCCTTGGGCCCCATGTTGATGAGATAATTTCCTCCTTTGGAAGCAATGTCCACCAGGTTTTTAATAACTCTTTCAGGAGATTTCCAGTTTTGATCATGCTCTGAATACCCCCAGGTATTGTTCAGCGTCATGCACACCTCCCAATCACGGCCATCCGCATAACCCGTAGAAGGAATATGTTGCTCCGGCGTCGCAGAATCACCATGGAAATTACCGCCCAGGCGGTCATTCATAATGATTCCGGGCTGGAGTTCATGAGCCAGCTTGAATAGAGGTTCCGCCAGCTCCGGTGTCATATTGGCAGGAGTATCCCACCAGATGATGTCAATCTTGCCGTAATTGCTTAAAATTTCCCTGGTTTGGGGTATCGCTATTTCATTAATGTATTTGGCAAAATCCCCCTTCTGTGCATCGTCCCACTTATTCTTGTAAGCGCCCCCACCCGGGTGTGTCCAGTCCTGCGCCTGAGAATAGTAAAACCCGAATTTCATGCCGTGCTTGTGGCAGGCTTCTGCCAATGGAGCAATTAAATCTTTTCCATAAGGAGTCGCATCCACCACATCCCAGTTGCTAACCTTACTATTGAAAAGAGCAAAGCCATCATGGTGTTTGGACGTAATCACAATATATTTCATCCCGGCCTTCTTTGCCATGATCACCCATTGCTCGGGCGTGTAGTTCACCGGATTAAACTTCTCAGAATAGGCCTTGTAATCGGCCACAGGAATCTCCATGTCGTTTAATATCCACTCTCCGGCGCCCCCTGTCTGCTTACCGTTGTGGGCCCCTGCCAGAGCCGCATAAACACCCCAGTGTATGAACATTCCGAATTTGGCTTCTCTCCACCAGGCCATCCGAGCATCATGCTCAGCCTTACTTTCCACCGGCTGGGTAATGACGGGTTGAGATTTCGTTTCTGCGGCCTCGGACGCCAAGGGCGACACGCTCACCCATGCCGCCAGTAACGCCGCAGCACTCATTTTCTTAGTAAAACTTTTCATAATTAAACAAAAATTATCAAGAGGGATACTGGCAAAACAACCCCGCTTTGGCAAGCTTTTTAGCCTTTTGGGAACAGATCATCCCAGAATATCTGCTAATACTCTTTTTTCTTCTCCCTACACTTCAAAAAATCTGCCGAAATAAAAGAATCCGGGACTCTCAGGAATTGTCCGGGAGAAAGGCATCATAGCGGAGCGCCATCACCGTTATATCGTCGGACTGTGGTTCGTCTTGTGCGTATTGATGCACAGCGTCACACAGAGAGGCCGTTATCGAAGAAACAGGCTCAGACGCTTTATCCTCCAAAAATGCAAGAAGACGATCTTCACCAAAAAGTTTCTGCTCGGAATTCATCGCTTCATTCACGCCGTCGGTATAGATAACGAGAGTTTCACCGGGGTTTAGCCGAACACACCTGTCTTCGTAAATGGGATAATTGCTGATTCCCAATACAATTCCTTTAGGTAAATCCATGCAGATGGGAGCGAGCCCCTCCTTCAGGAGTATCGGAGGCAGATGTCCTGCATTGGAATACTCCAACACGCCGGTTTCCGTATCCAGTATACCGCAGAAAACGGTCACAAACATCGTGTGCTCATTCTGCAAGGCAAGCTCATGGCCTACTTGTTTGAGAATCCCCGAGGGAGAAACTTTTTGATGCTGCATCCCTTTCATCAGGGTGAGAGTTACGGCCATAAAGAGAGCCGCGGGCACACCTTTGCCGGAAACATCTCCGACCGCAAAGAAAAGCCGCTTATCATCCATTCGGAAAAAGGTATATAAATCCCCACCCACTTCTTTGGCCGGCTCCAGAAGAGCATGGATTTTTACGTTATCGACGCCTGGAATATTAAAGTTTCGAGTCAAAAAACTCATCTGGATATGTGTCGCAATTTTCAGCTCACTCGTAATTCGTTCCTGTTGGACTAAGGATCTGCCCAGGCTGGCAATATAATCCTTCAAACTCGTCCTCATGTTATCGATAGAGCTGGAAAGAAAGTCGATTTCATCTCGCCTTCCATATCGTTTGATGGCGATGTCCAGATTCCCCTTGGCAATTTCCCCCGTCTCTTTTGCCAGGCCAGCAATAGGGTGTGTAAACCTTTTTGAAATCCAGAGGACGGTCAAAAGCAAAATGATGAGCCCCAGAATGGCCGAGTGAATAGCGATATCTCTTACGTCGTCCAAGTCATCCAGGACCTCTGCCTCCGTCACAACGAAAAGAATAGACCAACCGCTTTTCTGAATCTTTGATAGATAAAGCCAAATTTTCTCTCCTGAACTGGGGACGAATTCGTCGATGCGCCCGGAATTATCCTTTTGCTCTTTAATGATGGCCGCCAATTTTTTCGGATCCGGCATCCAGCGGTTTTCTTCCCCTTCCGAGGACGGAAGAACCAATATTTCCCCCCCGGCAGAAACCAGCATGGCAGAGCCAGTATCATACACTCTGACCCGATTGATAATTTTCTGCACTGCCAAAAGCCCCATATCAGCAGTCACTACCCCCATGAAGGAGCGCGTTCCATCCGGTTCGGTTTTAAAAAACGGCACACTATAGGTACACATGGAGGCATTGCCTCCACCTTGATCATAATAGGGTTCCGACCAATTGGGGCGGAGCTCTCTCTCAGGAATAGTAAACCAATCCCAAACAGGATAGTTATAACTGGGGTCGTTTAAATTTGTCTCAACCAGTTCCCCGTCTTTCCAGTAGGAGTAAAAGGCCATGTTTGTCCCAAAGTAGCTTCCGGGCTTAAAGGCGACAGCTGAACCGTAGAAAAGCTCCGGGCTCATATTCAAAAGATTTTTGATAGACCACTGAATTTCCTCCGGACTGGTGTAGCCGTGTTCCACGTTGCGTTTAAGACTTTCTGTGGCATTCTCAATGCCGGATAGCAGTGCCGTAATTCGACTGCCGGTCTCTTCATTGAGCCTTTCTACCACCTGGGATACAGCCTCTTGCATCACTCTTTGAACCCTGACATGCAAATACCACATAATCCCAGAAACAATCAGGGAAGTGCAGAGAAACACGTAGAGACACAAACGAAATGTCAGGCTGTGATAAAAATTTACTTTCTTTGTCATGAAAAAGTTACACTGCTTTTCCGTCAATTCCAGGGTGAAAACTTACTTCGATTCAAACCATTCAATAACGGGGAAAGTATGAAGAAAAAGGTGAATAAGTTCAAGGGCAGAGTCTAATCTTTTTCTGAGCAGAGTTTCCGATTATTAATTTGTTTTCTAGCAAACAACCCCCGAAAAACAGAAAGCAGGCAAACACCAACTCCGGCACTTGCCTGCTACTTAAAAAATATTCCGAAAACAGAGCGAGCTATCTGCCTCCGCCGCCTCTCATTCCTCTGCCTCCCATCATCATACGAAAATCCATTTGTGGCGGCTCTGAAAAGGCACCCGGATTAGCACGATACTCTAATTGTGTCCTTGCGCTCCGAAAGAGTCCAAGCATATTTTGGTCATTTGCATATTGAGACTCCAGCGTAGAGAGGTAGTTCAATCGGGTTTGAGCTACATCAGGGGTGAGGCCTTCACCCCCGGGACCGGCACCCGAAAGCCCCATCAACAGCATTCCCCTCAGCCCTTGATTGTCACCAACGGAATTCAAAGCCGTATTAAACATCTCATTAGCCTGAGAGTTCGAGCCGACAAAATTCAATGCTGAGGCCATCAGGCGAGCCTGATCTTGCTGGGCTATATTGGGATCCATGAAGCTACTGTAGATTGCCGGCATTGCACCTTCACCCAGAGATCGAACCAGGAAATCCAAGGTCGTTCCATCCACTCTGCCATCTACTATGAGACTGTTCTGCAGGGCTGCCGCATATTCAGTATCCCCCAGTTGAGCCAGCAAATCGTAAAGCTGGCGCTTATCAGCATTGTTAATTTCAGTGGAAGCCAAAAGGTTGCGGGCTGTCGTAATAGTCACGTTACGAAAAGCGCTCTCATCAATGCCTTGCAGAATCCTCGACAGATAAACCAACTCGGATGCATCCATGGCAGTAGGAACCAGCTGTCCTAAAAGGCCAATCGCCTCATCTCCTCCAATATCTCCAAGAACCTCGATCAGCCCCTGTCGAGTGCTGGCGGGAATCATGCCGCCGCCGCGACCCATGCCCATCATTCCCATTCGATTTCTCATGTCACCAGGCCCATTACCTCCCGGCTGCATACCCATCTGCCCTTCGAAGGGATTACCACCTCCACGGCCCATACCTGAAAGCTGCACATTGTCGCCACTCAAAAAATAACCCTTGATGGGATCAACGGATTCAGTACCCGCTTCCACCAATCCTTGGAAACAGAAAAGAGCCTCACGGATTCTCTTGCGGTTATCTTCCCCCAGATTGCGAAGCCGCTCCACAAGAACGATCGGGTCCAGACCTGAAGTGATTTCATGGGCCGGAGCCGCTATGTTGCTCGCCCCAGACCTCGCACGGCTGATTTCCGCTTCCAATTGCGCCCGTTCCTGATTCCAAAGCGCGGTGCGCTTGGCAACCTCTTCTGCTGCATTGCGATCGACTTTTAACACATAAAAACCGCTAGCGCCCACCACACAAAAGCAAATGGCAACAGCGCCGGCTAAAATACTTTTCGCACTCATATCGTTCTTTCTAAAAAATAGCCCCGTCGTGTAACACCAATGAAAAACAAAAGTTTCGTTATTCACTTTTTTTGAGGAGACGGCACTCTCATTTTATCCTTGCTTTAAGAAACCTCCTTTTCCACAATCTGTTAAGAGCCAGATGGGCAAATTGAAAATCTGAAAAATATGATGAAAAATAAATTGATTGTACTTCTTTTCTTGGGGCTGCCATTTCTTTTCCTCCCCTGGAGCAGCCCGGCGGTATCTCCCGAAACCAACGCCTCTTCAGCTCGAATGATGTTTGGAGATACACGGCGCAAAGGAGTCCCTTTCTCCAAAGACCCTCACGTCATCTATTTCAAAGAACGTTACCTCATGTATTACTCTATTCCACCCTTCAAAGACGAAGCGCATAATCCCGTCAAAGGTTGGGGAATCGGTATTGCCCAGAGCGATAATCTCGTCGACTGGAAACCCATTGGCGAAATCATCCCCTCTCAGGAATGTGACGCCAAGGGCCTTTGCGCTCCATGTGCACGAGTCATCAATGGTGAGGTTCACCTGTTCTATCAAGTTTATGGGAACGGGAAAAAAGATGCCATCTGCCATGCCCGAAGCAGCGACGGTATAAAGTTTGAAAAAAATCCCACAAATCCCATTTTTCGACCAGCCGAAGGCACCTGGAGCTGCGGAAGAGCCATTGATGCCGAGCTCTACTTTTTTAAGAACAAGTACCTCCTTTACTATGCCACGCGGGATGTGGATTTTAAAAAACAACTCCTGGGAGTTGCTGTGGCTGAGTCAACGGATGGGAAACCGGTGAATTTTGATCGTCACCGCTGGACCAACCTATCCACGGAAAAAGCGATCCTGGCACCTGAGCTCCCCTGGGAAGGGCAATGTACTGAAGGCGCCTCAGTAATTGAGCGGAATGGGAAGCTCTACATGTTCTATGCCGGGGCTTACAACAACTGGCCTCAACAAGTCGGAGTCGCCGTAAGCGATGATGGCATTAGCTGGAAAAGACTCTCTGAAGAACCTTTCCTCCGCAACGGCGCCCCGGGACAGTGGAACCATAGTGAATCAGGCCACCCCCATATCTTTGATGCTCCGGATGGACGAACTTTTCTCTTTTATCAGGGCAATAACGATAAAGGCAAAACGTGGTATCTATCCCAAGCAGAGGTTTTCTGGAATGAAAAAGGGCCTTACTTGAAAAACAAATAAAGCCCTTTGCTTGTTAAAATTTCAGCCGGCAGAGCCGGTCTTCTCAGCCAACTCTAGAAAGACCAGCCCTCACGGTAATTCTTATGAACGTAGTGGTTCGCCTCTTCTGAATTGGTGAACTTAAACTGCTCCTGGTCCCAATGCAGACGAATGCGGGTCAGCTCTTCACGCAATCCGACACGCAGCGCCACATTGCCCATCAACACCACCTGGGCCAGAGGACCGGCTTGGTCGAAGTTCATGCGGGCCGGTTTCTTGGGATCCTTACAGGCTTGGACAAACTCGGCATAATGCCCCGGGGAACGCTCCAGTGTTTTGGGAATTTCTCCCACCACTTTCCGGCGATTCTCATCGTAAATAGTAGAATCCAGAATGATACCTTCTTCACCCACAATCAAACGACCGTTTTCCGCCATAGCGGCTCCCTCCGGAACGATGTCAGGGCGGAATGGACGTAATCCACCATCGTACCAAACCATCTTGAGCGGCGGATTATTCCCGTAACTGTCAAACTGCCACTCCACCATTGAGCCTAAAGGAAAAGTCTCCTCATTCACGCGAGTGGAAACCGCATGAACAGTCTTGGGATAGTGCCCCGTCAGTCCAATAGCTCTGAAGATCGGTGCAAAGAAATGACATCCGATATCTCCCAAGGCCCCTGTTCCGAAATCCCACCAGCCACGCCAGATGAAGGGATGATAGGCAGGATGGTAAGGACGCTCAGGCGCCGTACCGAGCCACAGATTCCAATCCAAATTATCTGGCACCGGAGGAGTCCCTTGCGGGCGATTTACCCCCTGAGGCCAGTATTCACCGAATAAACCGTTGGAAGGACGGTCAGTCCAAACATGCAGCTCTTTAACCTTGCCGATAGCACCGGCCTGGATCATCTCACACAACCGATAAGTATCCTCAGAAGCCTGCCCCTGGTTTCCCATCTGCGTAGCTACTCCGTGCTTGCGAGCCTCTTCAGCAACCCATTTAGCCTCGAACATCGTGTGGGTTAAAGGCTTCTCGCAGTAAACATGCTTACCCCTGCGAATGGCAGTGATGCTGGCAGGAGCGTGAGTATGATCGGGCGTCGCAACGATTACCGCGTCTATCTCCTTATCCATTTCTTCGAGCATCTTACGGTAATCTTTATATTTTTTAGCCTTCGGAAAAGAATTGAATGAATTGGCTCCGCGATCCCAGTCCACATCGCACAAAGCTACCACGTCTACAGGCAAATTTTTGAATTGCCCCAGATCATGACCTCCTTGTCCGCCAAGTCCAATACCGGCTATACGTACTCTTTCACTTGAAGGCGTGGCACCGTTCAAGCCCAAAACATGTCCGGGCACAATCGTAAAAGCTGTTGCTGCTAACGTCGATGCTTTCAAAAATTGTCGTCTTGAAAGCCCATTATTATGTTGGATTTTTCTCATAAAGCACGCCGGTGACTATCTCAAAAAAGCCCTGCAAAGTAAACATCAATTTGAGAATGAGAACTGACAAAGGTGTAAAATCAAGGCACTTTTTGCATTCCAAGAAAAGGGAGTCTGCTTTCAGTATAACTAGCACGCACGAGTTTTTTCCAGAACCTCGCGCAGATTCATATAATCAACCTTGCCAGATCCCAACCGAGGCAACTCACTCATTTGAAAAATATTACGGGGCGCACAGAGATTGCTTAAACCACTCTCTCTGACAATCTGCCTGACACGGTCTTCCTTCAATCTGGGTTCATTCGTAACAACAACGAGAGACTCACCGCGCTCCTGACAGTGAACAGCACAAACCGCCAGCTCAAACTTTTCACCATACTCCTTCAAGTTTTCTCTGAGGACATCTTCCACTGAGGTCAAACTGATCATTTCTCCGCTGATTTTGGCAAACCTCTTCACTCTTCCCAAAATGGTGATAAAGCCGTGTTCATCAATCTTTGCGATGTCTCCGGTATCATACCAGCCCCCCAAAGCTTGGAAAGCCTCGTTGACCTCCTGGTTCAGGTATCCGGTCATCACATTGGGACCTTTCACCAATAAACGTCCGCCTTCGGTAATCCCAGGCACCGGCTCCAGGCGTGCCTGCATTCCGGGCAAAATTCTTCCCACTGAACCGGGTTTGTTATCAAAGGTGGTGTTCACTGAAATCACCGGGGAACATTCTGTCACTCCGTACCCCTCGCCAATCAACGTAGAAAACTTTTCTATATAAGTTTTAACCGTACTGGGCTGCAATTTCTCCGCTCCGGCGATGGTTATTTTGAGGCTTTCAAAATCACACGCATGGGCATAGTGTGCGTATCCGTTGAGGAAAGTGTTGGTCGTGGCAAAGACTGTACAGGCTGAATCGTAAATGAGCGAAGGAATGACCCGGAAATGCATTGGCGACGGATAGTTTAAGCAATAAATACCGCGCAGCAGGGGGATAACCACACCCAATATCAACCCGAAACCATGAAAAACAGGCAGCGCATTAAAAATTTTCTCCGAATCGGATAAATTTACGAACGGAACTGCCTGCTCGCAGTTGGCGATCAAGTTTCGGTGAGAAAGCTCCACTCCCTTGGGGGTGCCCTCAGAGCCACTGGTAAATAAAATAACCGCCGTGGACTCATGAGTCACTCGTCTGGGCACTGGGCATGTGCAATGAATAGAATAAAGCAGCTTTTTCCAAAGCGGAATTTCCGAGCCGATATCCTCCAGATAAAGAAGCTCAACTCCGATTTCCTTCATCTTTTCTACGTCAAAGTTAAGTTGTTTCACAAAACTTCGCGAAGTGATGATCTGCTTTAACTTGGCTAATTTCACACAATCGCAAATGGTTTTAATGCCGGCGCTGAAGTTCAAAAGAGTAGGCACTTTCCCCAAACCCCAAAGGGATAGCAACGTCACCACGGTGCCATTAACTCCGGGCATCATGAAGCCAACCCTACCCTGTTCTGAGGCAACCAGACGTTTTTTCAAGACGTCGCCCAGGAGCTTTGCTCCCAATACCAACCTCTTATAAGTCAGATGATTGTGCTTGAAATCACTCCAGATAACCTTTTTCTTCAGAAGACCGTACATCGACCGAACCGCCTCCGGCAACGTCTGGGGACCATACTCCAGGTTCACTTTCAACTGATGCTCCAGCATCTCGTCACGCAGCCAACTGGTCACCTGGGCTCTTTGTTCGTGACTGTGCTCCGCATGAGAAGCCGTCTCCTGCGATGTGACAGGTGCAGTTTCCACATTCGGCTTGAATGCCTGACGATTCAGAGGAAGAGCCAGATGCAGTGAGACTCTCGGGAAGAGTTGAGTGTAGCCTCTGTGCTTAACCCATTTGATATAACGAGCTCCTCGCAAATATCCCAAAATGATCTTGGCCTCTGTTTTTTTGATAAGAAAGCTGACGCCGGGAAGCGTTTTCATAAGCTCCCCTGTCAGGGAGAGTCTTCCTTCCGCAAAAATGACGACACGCCCTTTTTTGGAGAGTATTTCGGCCAAATGTTTAACCGCATAGGGTGAACCGGGGTCAATCGGGATCGTCCGCTTGTTGATCATCACCTTCTTGTGAAACCAGCTGGTCCGGGCCGTAATGGTCGAAGTGACAAACAACCAATCCTTTTCCAGTACAACGAGCAGAAAAAGCCAGTCCAACCAGGAAACGTGATTCGGAACCAGAATGACGGGACCTTTTACGTTTAAATGATCCTTACCGTAAACCTTATACCCATAGAGAAGACGCAGTAACAACCTCAACAGAACTCGAACAATCCGATACATATATATTAATTAAAATCCCTTATCTACAGTACTCTTTATCTGAATTAAAACTATTATTTGTAAACCTTAACGACAGAGTAACACATCCAATGATCAAAGCCAACACCACAAATACGCCCTGTACCGGACAATTGATATATGCGATCAACCCAACAAATCCGCCAGAAACACACATAGCGATGTTTTCAACGAAATTTTGAACCGCGACCGTTTTTCCCAGTTTCTCCGGCGGTGTTTCAGCCTGAAAGGCCGCATTTTGGGGAATAAGATAAAGTCCGCCCATGGCTCCCGTAAGGATTAAAACGGCCACCACCAGCCCGTAGGCACTGATAAACCCAAGCAATAACACACCCAGTCCCAAAATAAAACCATAACGGCGAATATGCCTCAGGTCCCCGGTTTTATAGAAATAGCCCGATACCGCATTCCCGACGATGAGCCCGATAGATAGCCACAATCCCAATAAAGAGATTTGAGTGTTATCCTTGAGCCCCAGCACCTGAAGTCCCCAAGGCTGAAAATTCATCTTCACCGCAGAACCCAAAAACCAAAAAAGAGTCGTCCCAATCAAAATATTTCTCAATCGACCATTTCGTAATAGAAAACCCACATGTGAAAAAAACGTTTTCAGGCTTTCAGAACTTTTTAAACCCGATGTCTGTGATGTTCGGCTCATTGCACACGCCGCACCCAGGGATATCAAATACCCGCCTATTAAAATCCAGTAACAGGCCGGTGCAGGCAGACGATCAATGAGAACCGAACCTCCAATCACCCCGGTCAGTATAGCAACCATTGTCAACATTTCGACCATCCCGTTTGCCTTTACCAGCTTTTCCCGATGTACTATTTCGGGTAGAATGCCGTACTTGGCCGGCGAATAAACACAGGATCCTGTTCCAACGATAAAGTACCCGATTCCCTGCAAAAAAGTCGGATGATTCAAACAAAGCAGGCAAAGAAAGGTACCGAATATCTTGAAGCCATTTCCCACCCGCAGGAGCGTTGTCTTCGGAAAGCGATCATTCAGATACCCTACCCAGGGAGCAAAGACGACATAGGGAATGAAGAGCATCGTGGTGAAAAGTGCATTATAAAAACGCAGTGTTTCATCACGCATGTCTCCGTCCAGGTTCAAAAAAGTTAACTGCCCCAGGATTACAGCCAAAAGAGCATTGTCTCCTAATGCGCCGAAAAACTGGCCGCAAAGGAGCAGGGGGTAGTTCTTCATAGGGTTAAGACCAGTGCCGTCACTGGCTGGATAATATACGGAACTGGCAAAACTGTCCACAGACGAAAAAGTAACAATCAGCAGCCAGGTTCAAAAATAGGCTGGAAAAAAAGAGCGGGCCTTCCATAATTAAGGAGGAATGTTCTACTATGAGCAAAAAATTTGATTTAGCTAAGTGGTTAGGTGATTCTACGGAAAAGGTGAACCGGTCATTGGATTTCTATCTGCCTCCGGAAGATCAAAAACCGATTGTTTTGCACAAGGCCATGCGATACTCCGTTTTTGCCGGTGGCAAACGGGTACGGCCAGCCATTCTTCTGGCTGCGGCTGAAGCATGTGGAGGGAATGCAGAGCCTGCACTTCCTCTGGCCTGTGCGATTGAGTGCATCCATACCTATTCACTGATACATGACGATTTGCCGGCGATGGATAATGACGATTTCAGACGCGGCAGGCCGACCAGCCATAAGGTTTTCGGCGAAGGAATCGCGATACTGGCAGGAGACGGGCTCCTCACCGAAGCTTTTGCCATCGCCTCCCGCTGGGATGCTGTCGAGCGTTATTCTCACAAAGATATCACTGCGGAGCTTGCATATCACTCCGGCAGCCTTCAAATGGTAGGCGGGCAAGCCATAGATTTGGAAAGCGAAGGCAAAGCGATCAGTCCGGAAGAGCTGAAATATATTCACGAGCGCAAGACCTCCGCGCTGCTCTGCCTCTCCACCCGTCTGGGAGCAATGAGTGCGAATGCCACTCCCGCGCAACTGGAAGCCCTAACCGTATTTGGATACAAGGTCGGACTGGCTTTTCAAATTATTGACGATATTTTGGATATTACTCAGAGCACGGAAAAGCTGGGCAAAACCGCGGGTAAAGACGTACAGGAGCAAAAGGCAACCTATCCGGCTCTGCTCGGTTTGGAGAAATCCAAGGCCCTGGCCGCCGAGCTCACCCAGGAAGCCTTTTCCAGCTTGGATATTTTCAAAGGCAAAGCGGTTGCCCTCAGTGCCCTTGCCCAGTACCTTCTGAAAAGAGACCACTAACTATTTAGCCTCATGTTCGGTGTGGACATTCCTGTCCGAGCATCGTACAATCTGGCCACTTATGCGAAGTGTAAAGATATTAACCTCGATCGTGCTGGCCGCGGCAGTTTTCCATCTGGGAGACTCTGACGCTATGGCCAAAGATAAACCTATGAAAATAGAAAAATCATATTTTGATACTACCCCACAGGGTACTAAAATAGATGCATACACCCTCTGCAATGGCCAGGGTGTAACAGTCAAGCTCGTCACTTGGGGAGCTACCATCGTCCAAATCACGGCACCTGACCGCAACGGAAAAATCGGCAATGTCGCCCTGGGATCTGATAAAATCGCCCCTTATCAGAAAGATTATCAAGGTTCAATCGTGGGCCGCTACGCTAACCGAATCGCCAAAGGCAAGTTTTCAATCGGAGATAATGAATACACGTTAGCCAAAAACAACGGTGAGAACCATCTTCACGGAGGCCTTGTCGGCTTTAACCAGAAGATATGGAAAGCCAAGACGATCAAAAGAAAAGATTTTGTGGGAGTGGAATTCACCACGACCAGCGCCGATATGGAAGAAGGCTACCCCGGCAATATGACTATTAAAGTTGTTTACACTCTGGATAAGGAAAACAATCTTAAAATAGAATACTTTGCCAAAACGGATAAGACTACGGTAGTCAACCTGACCAACCACGTCTACTTCAACCTGGCCGGTACGGGCACCATCCTGGACCACATCGTCACGCTGAACGCTGACTTCTACACTCCGGTGGATGAGGGCCTTATCCCCACAGGCGAAATCCTTTCGGTCAAAGGAACTCCTTTTGATTTCACTAAGCCCAACCGGATTGGCCACGGCTTTGATAAGCTCAATAACAACCCCAAGGGAATTGATCACAATATCGTCTTGAACCAATGCACCTGCAGCGACATGCATCAGGTTGCCACGGTCCTGGAGCCTAAATCCGGTCGCGTCATGGAAGTCTACACCACTCAGCCCGGTGTTCAATTCTACACGGGCAACTTCCTGAATGGTGCTTTTGTGGGTAGAGAAGGTGCCTATCAACAGTATGCCGGTTTCTGTCTGGAAACTCAGCACTATCCCGATAGCCCCAATCAGCCGCATTTCCCCTCTACTATTCTGAAGCCGGGCGAAAAATACAACGAAGTGACAATCTACAAGTTCACCGTTGAAAATGCGGATTAGTGAGTGAGTGTTAAGTAACTGACATTACACTTGTCATGAACTTCAAAGCAGTAACTGTTTTGATCTGCTGTGGCGCAATGCTGTGTGCTTGCGCCACAAGCACCGTAGATAAGCGCCGTTCAGAAAGAATGGCGGCATATCAGGAACTCACGCCGGAGTTTCAAAAATTGGCTGATACCGGTGAAATCAAGGTAGGAATGCCTAAAGATGCCGTTTATATTGCCTGGGGAAAACCCGATGATATTACCTATTCGGAAACCGAGGGCGGCAAACTGGAAACATGGCTTTATTATGGGCGCTACATGAAGGAGTATCGCTACTGGAATTATCGCAGCGTCTCCCGCAGTGACGGCGAGTACCTCATTCGCCATTTGGATACCGAGTACAATCCGGAAAGTTTCCTGAAGGCAGAGCTCGTCTTTTCGGGTAATAAACTCATCCGCTGGAATACTCTCCCAAAACCCCAAGACTAAAGTAACTCTCCCCCTCAGGCGCTCTCACCTTGTGAAGCGAGGGCCATCCTCTCATTTCAGGATAGAAGTAAATAGTCTTGCCCCGTCTACTGGCGCGCAGTAGAATTGGGTCGCTTTTATGGAAACCGAGAATATGAAAAATGAAGATCGGCCGGGTATTTCTCGCCGGCAATTTTTGAGTAATAGTATGGTCGCCACGGCGGCTGTGGCTGCCTTTCCCTATGTTATGACTCGCCCTGCGTTTGGAGCTGAGGGTACAGAGGGAATTCGTTTAGGTGTCATTGGCACCGGTAATCAGGGACGTGGGCACTTGAATCAGGAGCTGGTATACAAAAACGTCGTAGCTATCTGCGATGTGGACGATAAAATGCTGGCTGAAGGCAGAAAGAGAATCGAAGATAAAACCAAGCGCACTCCAGCCACTTATAAGGATTATCGCATAATGCTGGAGAAAGAAAATCTGGATGCAGTTCTGATCTGTACTCCTGATCATTGGCATGCCCTTCAAACGATTGATGCATGCGCCGCCGGCAAACATGTTTACGTGGAAAAGCCGATGGCTTTGACAATCAGCGAAACTCAGCTCATGCTCAAAGCCGCCCGGAAATACAACGTGGTCGTACAAAATGGAAGCATGCAGCGCTCAATGTCGGGATTCCGCGAGGCCTGTGAATACGCCCGCAACGAGTATTTGGGCGAGGTCAAAATGGTCCGTGTCGGTTTACCGGGTGTAAACTATAACCAACCTTTCCGCCCCAATACCAATCCTCCTCCCGAGCTGGACTATGATATGTGGCTGGGCCCGGCCCCCTGGCGTCCTTATAACCAAAACCATGTTCACTATAATTTCCGCTTCTTCTGGGATTTCGCCGGCGGCCAAATGGCCAACTGGGGTGCCCACCATCTGGATATTGCTCAATGGGGCTTAGGTATGGATGAATCCGGCCCGGTACAGATCAGCGCTCGCTGTGAGTATGATCCCCAGAAACGCTATGAAGTCCCCTCCTGGTTCGAGATTGATTACAGGTATGCCAACGGTGCAAGGATCATTTGTGGACAAAGCCAGCGTGACGGCACCACCTTTGAAGGTCAGGATGGAACACTCTGGGTCAATCGCGGCAAAATTCAATGCTCCGTTAAAGGCGTTTTGGGGACTCCTCTGAAAGAGGATGAACTCCATCTCTACAAGAGCACAAATCACCATCAGGATTGGTACAACTGCATCCTGGCAGGCCCCGATGCGGATGGGAAGTATAAGAAACCGATTTGCGATGTAGAGATCGGCCATCACTCGACCACCGTTTGCAACCTGGGTAACATCGCCTGCCGTACCGGACGCACGATTAAATGGGATCCGGTCAAAGAAGAGATCATCGACGACAAGGAAGCCGCATGGTACTTGGGTTACGAGTATCGTGCCCCTTGGAAGCTGCCGACGCTCTAATTTAGAACCTTACGACAAAGCCGGGTGTATCCCATCCGGCTTTGTTTGCGATCGAAATCACGTTTGGCGATAAGAGGTACGCCAAACAATCAGCTCGAATTCTCTCCCTAAAAAACCAGACATTCACCATCTTGAGGGAGTGGAAAAATGAAATTCTCTTTTAGCCAGGATGAAACCGATTCTTCACAATTTGCCCAGCTCTGAAATTCTCTGCCAGAAAATGGCAGAGCAGGCCTTGCATATCCTTCAACCTTCTGAGACTCCGGCTTCGATCGCTCTGACCGGGGGCAGAACCGCAGAGGGTATCTATCGCTCCATTTGCGAACAGTCTCTGGATATCCCTGTGCGTTGGAGAAACGTTCATTTTTTCTGGGGTGACGAACGCTGTGTGCCCATGAACGCCCCCGAGAGCAATTATCGCCTTGCTCAGGAATCCCTCCTGACGCCGCTCAGAATTCATCCCGCCAATATCCATCGGATACCGACTCAGCTTCCGCCCGATGAAGCAGCAGCAAAAGCCACCGAAGATTATGAAAACTTCCTTAAATCTGCTGAGGCCTCTTCCCTTCGTCTGGTTCTTCTCAGCATGGGAGAAGACGGCCACATCGCCTCTCTCTTCCCGGACGGAATAACGAACTCACTCAATTCCTATTTGGCTTACAGTTTCGTGACGGGTTCCAAACCTCCGCCGGAGCGAATTACTCTTAATTTTTCAGAACTGTCAATCGCCGAACATGTTTTAATTGCTGTCTCCGGTGAAGAAAAAAAAGAGAAACTTGAGGCTATCCTCGCTTCAAACATCCAGCAGTCTCCGTTGGGAGAACTCCTACACCTCCGTAATCGTTCCCAAAAAGAGACCCACCTCTATATTACCCCTTAGGAACACTACTTGGCCTCTTCAACTTTGTTCGGCTTAAACAGGCCTTTAATCGTCTTAAAAGGACGCATGATCATCATGACTGGCTTGGGAATGTAAATAAACTCCATCTCCGGTTTTTCAAATGTTCCTTTGACTGTGCAGCGGAAAGCCCGCCGCAAAGGAGTTACGGCAAAGTTAATGGCCTTACCCACGTCG
This sequence comes from Verrucomicrobia bacterium UBA1412, assembly GCA_002305615.1. Taxonomy (GTDB): domain Bacteria; phylum Verrucomicrobiota; class Verrucomicrobiia; order Limisphaerales; family UBA1412; genus UBA1412. Next base: position 60,119 of record DBPU01000026.1, read on the forward strand.
CCCCAGCCTTTCAGTATATCCATATCCACTACGGCATCCAGGTTGCGGTTGAAATCTATCGTCCCTTTGTAAAGCATTTGAAATGTCGGTGAAGCTATTTCCAAGTCTTCGGTCAAAATGACGGAATCTGTCATCGTAAAGGTCCCGCCACCCTTGGAGGCTTGAGAGTTGCCCAGCCCCGGAGAAACCTCGTTGAGCACATCAGAAAAAAGCCCAAAGACGGGTATATCCCAGATCAGTCCATTGGTGATGCTGGCATATCCATGTCCATTCCAGCTCCCCCAATCCATGGTATTTGCCTTTTCAACCACGAGCCGACCTTCCATCAGCCCCTCAAGCTTGTTCGGCTTGTTGTTGAAGCTATCGATAAAAGGTTTCAATGCACAGTTTTCAAACTGAGTGTCGAATTTGAAATTGGCTCCCGGTTTTGACGTAAAGTCAAAAGCAGCCCAGCCATTGAGAGTCCCTTCATAAAAATCAGCTTGGATATTAGTCAAAGACAAATACTCCCCTTGCCAGCGAACCAAACCCGTTACATTCTGAGGATTCAACTTCCACCACTTTAGGCCAACACCTTTTTCAATCTGAAAATCCACATGAGAGTGCTCGGCTTCATCCACGGGTATGACTCCATTCACACTTACATGAGGAGGCTGGTCGAAGAAATAGTGCTCCATAGCCGAATCAGTTACAGGCCCGATCATCCGGGTGATGATGCGCGGATAAAGATGGCAGACCGCATTGGTGATCGTCACCTCCTTGTTGACGCTCGAAAAGGTGACCTCTCCAACCTTCCCACCTTGGCCGGCTACAGGCTCTGCAGGAGTCTCATTTCCACCTTCCGGCAGAGGAGCCGAAGTAGGAGGCAATCGCAGTTCCGTATCCGTAGCGCGCACAAGCCCGTTTGTGTAAGTAACGCTGGACTGAACATACTCCAGAGGCTGCCCTCGAAAAATAAAATTCTCCGCAACGACTTTTCCATCCAGCCCACTTTTGCTCAGATCCTTCCATCGTCCCCAGAGCTTGGCCTGAATCTCGGGGGCTGTAGTAAACTGGAACATATCCAGCGCTTTGACGGCTCCTTCTCCCAGAATGGGCGCCAAGGCTTGTGGATTGCACTGGCTCTTGAAATTCCATAGATAATCCTGGCTTTCGGAGTCGCCTTCATAATAAAAAACAACACTTCCTTCAGGGCGGGCGACTTTGAATTCAGGGAGAGTCCACAATTTGTTCGTAAGACAAAAGTCGCCCTCTGCACTCAACACGGGAATTCCCCGGAAGTTCGCATTGGTCCCCTGCACGTGCCCTTTTAATTCCAGCGAAGGCAAAACTTCCCGGTTCCAATTTGGTTTGAGATTCGTCCACTCGGCCAGCTTCACCTTGGCCGATGCACTGACCGTCGGAGGAGAATCCGGTTCCCAACCAAATTGTTTAATCCACCTTTGTCCGGCTGCATCCAGCAGGTGAGCCATTTGATGCGCATCAAAATCCATCTCCCCTTTGCCCAAGGCAAAACGGGTTTCCATATTCAATTTTGCAGATAGGTCCAGCTCACCGTGATGAAGTTGAGAATAGATTTTTTTCAATTGAAACTCCGGTGCAGACCAATCCAGAGCAAGATTCAAGTGGTCAGTTCTTACCAACGGTTTCGGGACATAGAGAGGCCCCAAGTTCAAACTCAGATCACAGCTCAAGGGAATTGCCCAGCGCCAAAGACCATATTCGGGTGTGTTCCACTTCGCATACTCCGCAGGCTGCCGGTTGGTCAGAGTCACATCTGCATCCATCCAGTCGGTCTCACCCCATTGGGTCTTGGGGCGTGCTAGCCGGAATGAAGTACGCACCCGCTCAGGAAAATCAGGGTGACTCAAAAGCGCCTGATATTTCTCTAAATTGAAGTCTTTAAACAAACCTGAGTTGAAAAGAGAAAAGGGGCCCTTCTCCAAATCCCAGTTGCTATCCATTTCTGCCTGAAATTCGAGGAGCTCCGTTCCGCCAATTTTATCAATTTGTAAATTTCCGGCCTGGATATTGACGTTCACCCGTGTTTTCGTGGCTGTTTCAGAATCCCGCTTGGCCTGCAGATCAAAATGGAAATCACGCGCCGAGAAAAGTTGATTCGAAGCCCAGTTCGCATTCGCCTCCAAATTCAAGGCCACCGGAATCATCTTTTCGCTATTGAAAGAAAGCGCTCCCTCAAAATTGATCTGATCCAAATAAATATTCAAACGCTGGCTGGAGGCCTTTTCCAAACTGGCCCGCAATTTCAAATTCTTCAGTCCCTCCCCGCTTTCTAAATCCGACAATGAAAGTTGTGCCTGAAAATGATCGCCCACACCATAGCTTCCGTCTAAATCCTGAACATCAAAAATCACATCGGCGCTGGATTTCATCCAATCTTCTGCATCAAGCTTGAGTCTGAAAAGCAATTTCGGTGAAACTTTCGTCTCAAAAGTCTCCAGCCAATTTTGTGCATATAAAATAGACCTTTTGATCTTCTTGAGCTGCTCCGGGTCGCGCTCTTTTCTCTTTGGCAGGCGTAAACTGGCCAGGGCATCTGCATTTATCAACTCTCCGCTGATATTTATCTCCATGTTCAGCAGCTTGCCTCTTAAATTCTTGAGAGTCCAAACATCCTGATCCATCTCGTCAAATACCATGACTCCGGATATTTCATCGAGCCGAAGCACCTCATTGTCCTTTTCTCCAAGAGGCCACTCCAAAAGCCCCTGGCGAATATAGACTGAATCGATGATATTACCGCTATGCAGCCACCTCCAGCAACTCATGTTCAGCACGGCATCTGATAAAAAGAAGTGCGCTGTCCCCTCCTTATCTTGAGTCAAAGAGAGCCCGGTGGCGGAAACCCCCAGCCCCCATGCTAGCTTTAATTTCTGAGCCTTAAACTCAAAACCCAAAGATTTAAGCTCTCGGGCAATTTGACGCGTCGCAAAATCCGGCAGGCCAACCGTCGTAAGCCAGAGAAAGCAGAAAAAAAGCAACAACACGGCAGCAAACAGCGGATAGAACATCCAGCGCATCAGCTTCCTTTTTCGCTTCAGATACAGCCAAAAAGCGGAGGCTCTTTGACCTATCAGGCTCCAATTATTTCTTTTCAACAGCATCCCTGCCCATCAGGATATCGAGCATATTCCCGTAATACTCATAGACTACCGGCGGGAACTTGAAAACCCACGTTTTTCCAAGCCGCTTGACCACAGCAGTCTGCATTCCGTCCACTCTGAGATTACCAAAAATTATCTGGCAATCCCGCACATTGCCTTTATTCAAGTATTGAATCGTCAGGGAACGCTCCGCCTCTGCCGTTTCAAATTCCGGGGGAATGCTCTCTCCCATGTATATCCAACTTTCAGCCCGCAACGTCCCCAGGCGATAAACCAGCTCATCAAATATAAAAACCACCTCATCCGGAATCTCCCCAACAAAGCCCGAAATCTTATATTCACCATCCATTTCGCGCTCGACTACCCTGCTGCGCGCCCCGAGTTGAAAGGTCGCCTGCACGAAATCATTCGTTGTGAAATTCATGACATCCCGGACACTCATCTGGAATGCGTCGGTGGGGAACTTCATTGCATCGTCTTTGGTCACTTCACTCACAGAAGATTCATTTGCAATATTGCCGTCACCGAAAGCTCTCATATAAACCTTCTCCTGAACCCCTTCCGCTTCTGAAGCTGGCTGTTGAACCGAACCAAAATCCACTTGTTGAGAAGCAAGCTCTTCTCTTTCCACCCGGATACTCTGAAACGGTTTCGTCAATCCATACGAGGAAAAATCGGTCACTGCGTCCTTAACGACTTCCAAGACCTCCGTATGAGCCAATTGATCCAAAAGCCATTCCACCACCTCGGAATCAGCCTCGTAACTATTGGTCCCGCTGAGTGTGTTTGTCCCAAATCCTTCAGCCATCCACGCCTCTCCGGAATTCCCCTTTTTCAGGACAAAACCGCCTTTACCCTTTTCATCAAAAGGCGAGCTTGTAAAAACGACCTCTTTGACTTCGTTGGTCTCAATATCCCAGAGTCGCCGCGTCCGCAGTTCCTGCCACGGAAACATCAAATTCCTCAGAAATTCCCCTTTTGCAAGAACCACATTGGTGCTGTTTTTGTCAATTAATCCTATGTAGGCCGCTGCCGTATTAGTGACGTCTATGTTCCCGAATTGAACCTTCAGGTTTCTAAGCTCCACTGCCGCATTTGCATTAGATGAAGCCCCACCCGATGGGACAGCTACCGCTCCACTCCCCGCAGCCGGAGGCACACTGGCAAACGTAAACTCTATTTCAGCTTGCGGCCGCTCCAATCCGTAACGAACATTAAATTCTCTGGGGTTATCTGTTACAAACTTGAGTACATCCCAACTGGAAAAAAGCGCCAACAAATCAGCAACCTTCTTCGATTCAGCCCTTGCCGGCGTGGGCCGAACAATGCTCCATCGCTCTGCGTCCCCTTGTCTTCGCTCCAGGTCAAAACCGTAAGGAGTCGGTGCCTTGAAGCTGACTTTTTCCACTCTTTGCTGGTCCAACCGCACAACTCGAGAATCTCTCCATCCGTCCGCCTCTTCGGGGATTAACTGAGAAAAAGAAGCAGGCGCCAGATAGACTCCATCTTTGCCAATCAATTGAAAGAAGAGTTCGTCCTCACCCACTGTTTGATTGCCCAATCGGATTTCCACCCGTTCGTTTCCATGTTGAAGAATCAAGGAACGATGAAAAGGCTTGATGCCATAATCAACCAGTTCCTTTTTGTTGCTGGTTAATTCTTCTCCGGAGATGTATTGATCTGAGGTAAGAGATCGAATTGAGGAAACGATTTCTTCCAAAAGTTTTTCGTTTGCCGGATAACGGAGAGGTGCCTGCAAATTCCAATGCGCACCTTCTTTTAAGACGCTTACAAAACTGTTGGATGAATAAAAGAAATCTACCGAGCTCACCTTCTTTTCATCCCAGCGGGGAAACAGGGGCCCCTTCTGCAGCACGACCGGTTGAATAGGCGACTTATCGAACCAGAACACAGCCACGCCCAGAACAACAGCCAACCCAATCAATACCCACGTTAATCCCGTCTTCATGAATATTCCAGAGCTAGTTGCGTCTTCGAGCCCACACGATCAAACCAATCCCCAATATGCACCCCGGAACGATCGCCATCATGATCCACATGAGCAGATTGATTTGAATATCACTCAGGTTCAGCTGGTATTCCACGATGGCTCTTGGGCCGACTCCCTTCATCAACTGTGCCCGATCCAGCAACCAGTTGACTGCCAGAACCGCAAAATCCCGATTCCCGAAAGAAGCGTCTATCCAATTGTTATTGAGAAACACCGAGCTTCCCACGGCTACGATGCGGGTCGTTCCTTTAATGGAATCCACTCCTTGGAGCGCTCCTTTTTCCACTGAAACGGCCATGCTGTATTCCTTGCTTTGCGCACTCTCAACCTGCATCTCTTTTCCATCCGTCGTAGGAGCTATGAGAACTCCCTTAGGCCCACTCATAAGCAGCTCCATAACCTGGGGTGCATCAGCTGCCTTTCCTGCATAGTCCGTCTTGGAGACCGCACGAGTCAGAGGCATATACATCTGAGAACCATACAAAGGCCGGGTAATAGGACTTTGAGAATTGAAGTTAGTCAACATGAGGCCCTGATTCAATCTGACAACCTCTGGGTCGTAAACCAGTTGATCCTTCACCTCAACGCCCCACTCCTTCAATAGAGGCTCCAGCCGGGTCGCTCCGGATTGAGGAAAGAGAACCAGCAAACTGCCGCCGCGCTTCAGATACTCCCCGACTTTGACGACCTCCTGATCTACCAACGGCTTTTTAGGTCCGGGAATAATCAGAAGGTTGCAATCGGCCGGAACCGTTTCTTCAGCCCAGATATGGAATTTTTTCACCTTTACGTAATTCTGAGTCAGAATCTCCGCAAATTTTGAATAACCGCTGATCTCATCCTTCTCTTCCGGGTCGAACTCATTATGCCCCATGGAAAAGTATGCCACACGTTCTCCGGTTTCCATCAGTGAGGCAAGCGCCCCCGTAAAGAGCATTTCCCCTTTGAAGGTAATTCTTTTAACCTTTTGATCACGCCCCGAAACAACATCCGATACGTTAAAATCAGAAAATTCCTTCTCATAGATTACTCTGGGGGGCTTGCCCTCAACTTCAAAAATTACCAGATCCCGAAAGAAAGTCTCCTTGTCTGAAGCAGGCAATGTGAGACGATACTTATTCTTTATGGCCTCTGCAGCCTGGGGATTTTCAATATAATCCACCCGCTGAACCTTCAGCCGACTGGTTACAGTTTCATACTCCTTGAGCAAATTATTAATGGATGCATAAAGCGGCAAATCCTCTTTAAAAAGCACGACGACTTTTACATCCTGTTTCAGGGATTTAAGAGCCTCCACCGTCATGGGTGAAAGCTTAGACGTATCCCGGTAATCCAAATGCCACCTAAAAAAATGCCTTGAACCCAGTAAATTCAGTAAAATGACCACTACCAGCAAACCGACCAGGGACCCCAGGACGTTGAGCTTGATCCGTCTGCGTTTGGTTGCTGAAAAACTAATTTTATCGTATTCCATCATCTACCTCCACCTGCGCCACTCCAAAACCCGCCATGTTAAAAAAAGAAAAAGAAAAGTTGATGTCACCAGAAAAATAAAGGGCCGGCTGTCCAATATTCCACGCGAACAATCCCTCATGTAATCCGCCAGAGATACCTTTGCCAATATTAAGGAGATTGGACCGGGATCGGGAACCACGAAGAGCACATTCACGCTCAACATAAAAATCCCCATGCCCAGGGTAAAACTCACCATTCCCGCCACAATCTGACTGCGGGTGAGAGCCGAGCCGAAACATCCAATGGAGATATAAAGAGCGCCCACCATCAATACTGCAAAATAGGTCGTAATGATACTGGTGATATTCACCACCAGGGGATTATTAATGTAAAATCTCAAAAGCAGCATTGAGATAAATACAGGCAGCCAGATAATCGCATGGAAAAACAAAGCCCCGCAAAATTTACTCATGAGCACCTGTATATCGTTGACCGGGGCCGTCATTAAAATTTCATAAGTCCCCGTAGATTTTTCGTGCGCAAAAGTACGCATTGTGATGAGCGGTGCCGAAAGGAGCAATATCAGCCAAAAATACCAGGAAAAGAAAAACATTTCCGTCAATGTCATATCAGTCGGCTGATTATTTAACCGATACACCAGGTCGTAAAAGCAAACCCCAACCAGAAACAGCGCTGCGCTTACAATCACATACCCGTTTAATACGCCAAAACAGACACCCAGCTCTCTTCTGAGTAACGTCTTAAAAACTTTCACTGGTAAATCCTCCTCATTTCTCTATTCTTCATCCTCTTCTTCGTCTTGCTGTTTCCTGGTCAGGTGGACAAAAACATCCTCCAACGAAGGCCGGCTGATTGTCAGTTCTCTCAAAAACCAGTTGTTTCTTACTACCATTTTATAGAGTTCTTCTCGGGGATCAGCCGTTTCAGCTCCGAAAGAAAGAGAGCAAAGATAGTAATCCCCCTCAGCCGCAGAAATATCTACCGCCAGCAGTCCTTCAAAATTTTTCAGAGAGAACTTCAAATCTTCCAAAGGCGCCTTTATCTCCGCAACTACCCGGGAAGATTGCCCCATGACAGACTGTAAATGGGTCGTATCGTCAGAGGCCAATATCTTTCCCTGATTCAGAATCAACACCCGATTGCAGGTCATCTCTATTTCATGCAGAATATGGCTTGAGATCAGGACCGTGTGTTTGCCTCCCAGATTTTTAATCAGTTGCCGAGCCGCACGCACCTGGTTCGGGTCCAATCCCAAAGTCGGCTCATCCAGAATAATCAGCTCCGGCTCACTCAAAAGCGCATCTGCCAAACCTACCCTCTGCCGATACCCGAGCGAAAGCTGCCTGATCATCTTTCTGCGAACATCCTCCAGATCGCATTCCTTCATCACGGTTTCGGCGCGATCTCTGCTTTGGCGTGCATCCAGCCCCTTAAGCCGGCCTCGATATTTGAGATATTCATAAACCCGCATATCGTAGTAAAGGGGATTGTTTTCAGGCATGTAGCCTATCCGCTTGCGAACTTCATGAGATTCATCAAAAACATCAAATCCGGCCACCTTGGCCGTCCCGGAAGTCGCCGCTAAAAATGTGGATAATATACGCAGAGTGGTGCTTTTGCCTGCCCCGTTGGGCCCCAAAAGCCCCAAAATCTCCCCACGCTTCACGGTAAAATTTAAATTGCTGATCGCTTCAAAATCTCCGTAGCGCTTCGTCAGCCCTTTTACCTCAATCATCCACTCTTTGCTCGCATCACCCATAACAGCGCTTTTAAGTATAAAACCTTGCTTATCTGACTCCAACCAAATTCTCTAAAGAATGCATGCCGGTTTTTCAGACCTGCAGCACCCAATAAGAGGCCCCCTTTTCGAAAGCCTCACCGTGTCAGAAACTGGAATTAAAAAATACTCCAGCGGGAGAAAAAGATTAACGATACCAGTAGAAATATGGGAATCAAAAAAGGTATGGAATATTTAAAAATATACCCGAAGAAAGTGGGCATCTTTATCTTTTCCCGGTCCGCAATGGATTTGACCATAAAATTCGGGCCGTTTCCAATATAAGTCATAGCCCCAAAGAAAACCGCCCCCAGAGAAATCGCCACCAGATGATGATCATGTTCCAACACAAATTGCATTACATCCGCCTTGGATGAAATGTCCCCTCCAAAAAGCCCCATTGCTGTCGCCAGAAAAGTCAAATAGGTCGGAGCGTTGTCCAAAGCACCGGAGAGAAGCCCTGTAAACCAGAAAAACTTCGTCTGAGTGTCGATTCCGAAAGACTCCGCATGACCGCCCAAATAGCTGAGCGCAGGCAACATTGTCAGGAATATCCCGGCAAACAACCAGGAGACCTCCTGTATTGGATGAAAGTTGAAATTGTTGCTTTTGTGAACCATCTCTGGCGTTGTCAGATAAGAACCGACCGCTGCCAAAATCATAAGAATTTCCCTGAAGAAATAAGGGCTTTCAATAAAGACAGCGATCAAAATCATGAGGAGAAAGCCCAAATTGGGCAATCCACTTACTTTCCAGAAAGGATTGTCGGGTTCATCGGACAAATCATCCGTCAGGTGGAGATGAGCCCTCCGATAATTCCGGACATCGAAAAAATAAAAAGTAGAAATAGTGATTACCATCCCGGCCAACCATCCCGGCCAACAATGTTCCAACGTCCACCAAAAAGGAACTCCTCGTAAAAAGCCGAGAAAGAGAGGCGGATCCCCAATAGGAGTCAAGGCTCCGGATATGTTACTAATAATGAATATAAAAAAAACAATGTGAAAGCTGGTAACCCTTCTCTTGTTCATCCGTATCCACGGACGTATGAGGAGCATGGAAGCCCCTGTAGTACCGATAACATTGGAAAGAATACCTCCCACTGCCAGAAAAGCGCAATTCATGAGCGGAGTTGACTGCCCTTTCGGTGAAATATGAATTCCCCCGGAAACCACGAATAGAGAACCAATAAGCGCAATAAAGCTCGCGTATTCAGCAGCAACATGCAGCAGAGGGCCAGGTGCTTTAAAAACAAAAAGATAGTATAAAAGAACAACTGCCCCCCAGCCGATCGAGACATAAGGATAATATTTCTCCCACCACTTGTTGTTGACCAGGGGCATAACGGCAATCGAAAGAAGCAACAACACAAAAGGTAAAATCAGGAGAGGATGAATTTCTAACTCCGTTGTAGTTGTCGCAAGTATTGAAGAGCTCAACATGCGTACGAGTCTAACCACAAAAAATAGAGCATCTCAAGCAGATTCAAACCCCATAAGCTTTTAAAAAACAATGAAATTATGCTTTAGGAGCGAAGTAAAACCAATTAAAAGAATGCTCTGAAATTCTGATTGTTTAATCCAGAAACTCGTTGTCCATAAAGCGAATCCATTGCCGCTTCTTCACACAATAGAGTTTTTCCCGGGTGCGTATGAAGAGCCTTTGATTAGAGATCGCGATGCCGGAGTTAAAAACCTGACCGTTCATTTTTATTACTGCGATTTCTTCATATTGTTCACGCTCGCCCGCACCGATAATGACTACAGTCCCTTCGTCACTCAGACAATATATTTTATCGTCCGCTCCTGTGGGTGAACTGCTGAAAGTCTCCTTCACGCTCAGCGTTCCTTCCCAAAGTTTTTTTCCACTCCCCGCCTCTCTGCAAACCATTGAGCAAGGATTCTCTCCTTCCAGAGTATAAAGTCTATTATTGTAGTAACGAGTTGATCCTGTGGATATTGTTCCTGATTCAACATGGACCCTCCAGGCTAAATCCTCCTCCCGAATTAAGCCCGAGGCCGAATCCATGTTAATGGCAATGAGTGAATTATCGCCAAGGAAAGAAACGAAAAGAAGCCCCACATCAGGTGCCGGCACCGGGGGTGGAAGGATATTCCCTTCCCCCTGGGGTGTTTCTCCTTTTGAGAGGTAGTGCCAAAGCTCTTCACCCTCGCCGAGGCTATATCCCGCAACGCCGTTGGCTCCGGAAACTATGAGTTGGCTTTTCCCCACCCCCTCTCCTTCATAAAGAATAGCACAAAGGGGGCCCGCTTTAAGTTTGTCATTGGCTTGAGCTAGCCACTCCCGCGTCCAGAGAGTTTTCCCACTGGCAGCGTCCAAACACATAATAACAGGTTTTTCCATTATCCCCTCTTTTTCAGCCCCGGATTCAGAAGCCAAACCTGAGAAGCCGACAGGGATATAAAGCTTTCCGGCAAAAAAAACAGGGTTTGCCGCATTGAGAAAACGATTTTCGCTATACCCATGATCCCGGACCAGGTTACGCTTCCAGAGTTCATTCCCGGCAAAATCATAGGCAGCAATGTCGCCGCTTCCAAATAATGCCCAAATGTTTTTAGCGTTGGTTATGGGAGAACATTGAGAATAAAACCCTCTTTCGAAAAAAGAGTTCCCTTCCCAGTTTCCAAGGCGGCCAATTTCTTTTTCCCAAAGGACGGTGCCGTTTTTCATAGCCAGGTTGAGTAAAAGCAACCTGCCATAAGAGCCTTGGCTGACGGCGAAGATATTCGTGTTGAAAACGATAGGAGTTGAACCGCTTTTCCCCGGCATCGTAATTCCCCAGACAATATTGGTCTGCTCCGACCATTCTACCGGCAAATTAGTCGTCGTCGTGGAGCCATTCATGGACGGGCCTCTCCACTGCATCCATCCTTGGGCCGAAAGCTCCATGACACCCCCCAGCCCCACACAGAAAAACATCAACAAGCACAGTAATCTCTTCATAACCACTTACCCAAAGGCCCTTATTTGTAGCAGCAATTCCTCTTTCAAAAAAGATCAAACTCCCAGGAAGCTCTCCAAACCACCCACCGCTATTTTATCCTTCGGTCTCAGGGAGTCTTTACGTTTTCTGGCCCTTTGCTAAACTGGACCCGCATGAAAAAGATGCAAGGAAATTTCTTCCTCTTCGGGGTTGGACCTGAAAGGTTGCCATTTGTGAGCACTCGCGTAACGGAACTGCTCTCGCGGGCTAATAAAGTGATTCTGGACCAGGAAATCTCGGACCTGGCCCAGGACTATATCCAATTCCAGTGCCAAAAAAATAAAATTGAGTTGCTGACTTTTGCTCAAGCCCAAACAGTGAAGAATCTCTGCGGTTCAGAAGAGAATGTCCTTTGCCTTTCCAAAGTAAAAACCTGGGGAGATGTCCCCGCCTTGCCCGATTTTCTGCAGGGAGAATCCTTCATTACGGAGCCGCTGCCTTCGCTCGAATCGGGGAAACCCGTTCTCCTGCTCCAGAAAGAAAGCGCTGTTGAGCTGGAAATTCATAAAGCGGCCGGCACCACTCAGCAAAAAAACAACCCTCTCTCGGGCAAACGAATTGTTGTTACAAGAGCCAAAACACAATCAGAGTCCTTCCTACGCGACCTTTCCCAACGCGGAGCACTCCCCATCGAAATTCCCTCTATCCGAATTGAGCCTCACCCGGACCATCATGGAATTGTCGAGGCGATGGCCGGTTTAAACGCCTATGATTGGATTGTTTTCAGCAGTGCCAACGGTGTAGAGATGTTTTTCAATCTCTTCTTTCGCAAGTTTAAGGATATGAGAGATTTTGGCGGCGCAAGGATTGCCGCGGTGGGTCCGGCGACCGCCGAGCGCTTAAAGCAACTGCACCTACAGGTGGATGTCATGCCCGAAAAACATACTGGCAAGACTCTTGCCAAGGCGATAGACCAATTTGATGCCCTGGAAAACCGCAGAATCCTGCTGGTGAGGCCGGAGAGCGGCAGCGCTGATCTACCCCGTTTACTCGAAGAGATGGGCGCCATCGTGGACGACATTCCCTTTTACTGCACCCAGGGGGAATCCCCTGAAGCTATGGAAAATGCCTTTTTCCGCGCCGAAGGTGCCGATTGGCTCACTTTTTGCAGCGCCTCTTCGGTAAAGCATTTTCATGATTTTTATCACCTTCCCTCTCTCCTGAAGAAATTCGCTTCCCTGAAAGTTGCCAGTATCGGCCCGGAAACCACCAAGGCCCTCAAGGCGCTCCGTGTCGCCGTCACAGTTGAGGCGGATCCCTACACAATCCCGAGCCTGCTCGACGCCATGGAAAAATATGAAGCTGAGCAAGGAAGCCGTTGAAAGTGATTAGCTTCTAAGGATTCCAGAGCTTTTTAATCGTGGCCTCTTGCGAATAGCCAATCGGGCATTGGTCGCTCTTCCGGTTGGCACGGTATCGCCCTTCTGTCTCGTTGGGACAGGTAATAATCCGGTTGCCCGGCATTTGCAAATGTCCAACGGGATCGGTCTTTTTGAGCCAGTCATAGGCATACTCAAGCCAGCTGTTTCTCTCCTCTTCCGGTAGAAGAGAAAACCAGGAAATCTCATCCCATCCCCAGGCATAGTGACTGTCCACATTGGCAACACCGGGAGACTTGCTTCTCCCAAAATTATCAAACTCGACTAGGTAAGGCAGATGCTCACAGCTCCAACTGGAGGGTGTTTCACACCCCAGACTCCTTTTATAGATAGAATCCAGATAATTCACCTCTAATTTTCCTCCCATCTTCTTTTCCGGAACATCCTTAATCCGGAGCGGGAATGAATTGAAATCAATCAAACTTTTACCCTTCAAAAGCATTCCCCCGTGAGGAACATGAGCATCGAGAATCACCCAGTGCCGCCGGGCTTTCTTCTTCCCGAGCTCTCGGATTTTTCCAATCAGGCCGGCCCATGCCTTTCGTTCGGGATCGTTCATTCCGATGAGCTCCACTTGTCCCAGGTGAAAAGCCTCGCAGCCCATATCCATATAAGCGCCGGCCATGTAATAAAACCACAGCTGACTTTCCTGCCGCGTGATATCGGGAACGCTGCTATCCCGGGACCAATGGTCAACAAAAACGCCCTTCTCATTGAGCATCTTCTCATAGGAAAAATTCCGCTTCTCAGCGGGCAGACCATAACCTTCAAAAACCCAGTCAGGTACCGCCAACTTTTCAACCTGCCTCGTCACGATCTCAAAAAGACAGGCTTGGAAAACGATGTCTGAATCAAAAGCATGAAACTCCTGGATAATTTTCCGGGCATTAGCCCCGAATTCATCCGCGCTCAACTGATCCTCTCCTCCCCAGCGGTAAATAGCTCTGCCGATAAATTTGGCACCCAACTCCTTCAACATCCGTTTATCATCCTCATGGTAAGGATTCGTATGGCTGCCTTCGGGTAAATGAGGAGAAAGAAAACAGGCCATTGTAATGGAGCGCTCCAGGTAGTTATCCAGGACTTCGCGCGAGATACCCTTCTCATCAAAATGATACGATTTCGACGAAGACTCAGACCAACAACTGGAAATCCCAAAAACCTGAAACACAATCGTCCCCAAAATCAGAATAAAAAAGTGACACCTTACTTTCATCGCTGAAAAGAAGATATCATTTTCACCCTTTTCTCCGCAACAGGTTTCCGCCAGCTTCCGCCGAGTAAAGAAATACTGAAATGCGTGAAATAACGACCCTTGCTCCCCTTATTTTAGGATTGATTAGGTACGACGTCTTGTCTTATAAAGGGGCAGCGAGGATGGGTGGTTGTTTGGAAACGCCCGCCAAGGCTATACGTATACTTTCAAAAAATGAGGACCGCTGCATGCTCCCTTTCAGTAAGAAGCATGGTGGGGGTTTTGATTTAAGGAACACAAATGATTAAGATAGAAAATCTAGTCAAATTATTTGGCTCCAAGCGAGCTGTAGACGACATCTCTTTTACAGTTGGCAAGGGGGAGGTACTGGGCTTTCTGGGACCGAATGGTGCCGGTAAATCCACGACGATGCGAATGATCACGGGCTTCATCCCTCCTGATTCAGGAAGTATTCGCGTAGGCGAATTTGATATGCTGACTGACCCTATTCGGGCAAAACAAACATTAGGATATCTGCCCGAAAATGCCCCTCTCTATACAGACATGACTGTATATGGTTTCTTGAACTTTGCGGCCGAACTTCGCGGCTTGCGCGGAGCTGACCGCAAAAAGGCAGTCCATTCAGCCATTGAAACCTGCTTCCTGGAGTCCGTCATCCATCAGAATGTAGACACTCTTTCCAAAGGCTTCCGTCATCGTGCCTGCTTTGCTCAATCCATTCTTCACGATCCGGAATACCTGATTCTGGATGAACCGACCGATGGTTTGGATCCCAACCAGAAGCATGAGGTTCGCTCTCTCATCCGCAATATGGGCAAGCGTAAGGCCATCATCTTTTCTACTCACATTTTAGAGGAAGTCCTGGAAGTCTGCACCCGCACTATCATTATTGACCGCGGCTCCATTGTCGCCAATGGGTCCCCGTCTCAACTTAAGGCGATGCACCCGGATTATGGTTCCATTCTGATCACGGTTAGAAATGTGACGGAAGCGGAGCTGAGAGATAAACTTAAAACCCTTTCAGCCGCAGCACAAATTGAAAGTGTGAAAAATAAAGACGAGGTGGTCACCTTGCGGGTCTACCCCAAAGATAAAAAGTCTTCCGGTCTGGCAACCCAAATGGCCGAGCTGGCAATTCAATCAGGGTGGAAGTTTGATGAACTCCACACGGATGACGGCCGCCTTGACGAAGTCTTCCGCGCCATCACCCTTCCGGATACAGTAAAGAAATCCAAGAAAGATGGACCTGTCATTACCGTTAATGTTTAATTTCACCAACAAAGAGTAAACTGTCGATATGAATTTAGCTGTACGAAATATTTATACGATCGCAAAACGCGAGATGGGAGGCTACTTCACTTCCCCTGTCGCTTATGTATTTATTGTTATCTTCCTGATTCTGGCGGGAGTCTTCACGTTTCCTTTGAGCGATTTCTTCGCTCGGAATGAAGCATCACTGAACGCCTTCTTCTTTTGGCACTGCTGGCTCTACCTCTTCCTGGTTCCGGCTGTTGGGATGCGCCTCTGGAGCGAAGAACGCCGCCTGGGCACCATAGAGCTGCTCCTCACTATGCCTGTCACCGGATGGCAGGCGATCGTTGGCAAATTCCTTGCATCCTGGTTATTCCTGGGGCTGGCTCTAGCATTGACTTTCCCCATGGTGATTACGGTCAATTATTTGGGCAACCCTGATAACGGTGTAATCTTCTGCGGTTATCTGGGCAGCTTCCTGATGGCGGGTGCCTATCTGGCCGTCAGCTGTTTAACCTCTGCAATCACTCGCAGCCAGGTCGTTAGCTTCATCCTTTCCGTCGTCCTTTGTTTGGCCCTGGTAATGGCCGGCTGGCCTCCTTTGAACGACATGCTCAGTCAATGGTTCAGCTCCGGCGTAATTAATGCCGTTGCCTCCATCAGCGTGATGACCCATTTCTCACAATTTCAGCGGGGTATCATAGACTCCGGCGATATTGTTTTCTTCCTGGGATTGATCTTCTTCTGCCTTTTCACCACCGGCGTTGTAATACGAAGCTACCGTGCCGGATAACACTCATCTGAAACATTAAGGAATTAAGGATCAAATATGAAAAGTAACAAAAGTATATCATTCCTCTTTAGCTCAGTAGGCGTCCTGATCATGGTTGTGGTGGTGGCCGCCGTCTGCATGATCGCCAATGTCGTAAAAGTCCGCCTGGATTTCACCGAAGACAAACTCTTTACCTTGAGTCAGGGCACCAAAGACATTCTGCAAAGCCTGGACACTCCGGTGGAATTGCGTTTTTACTGCTCCCAGGGAGGCTCCGATGCAGCCCAGCTCTTTGTAAAAAATTATTCGCGCAATGTGGATGATCTTTTAAAGGAGTACAGCAAAGCCGCTAAAGGCAAACTGCGTGTCAAACGCTATAACCCCGAACCCGATTCGGACGCTGAAGATATGGCTCGGGCTGACGGCGTAGAAGGGCAAATGATCAATACCGGCGACACAATCTATATGGGTATTGCCGTCAGTTGCCTGGATAGTACCGTTGCGCTCCCCTTTCTCGCACCTGTACGCGAACGCCTCCTGGAGTATGATATTACTCGCGCCATCGCACGTGTATCCAATCCGGAGAAGGTAAAAATTGGCATTTTGACCGATCTGCCCATGTTCGGAATGCCCATGAACCCGATGATGATGCAGCAACAACAGGCTTCTCAACCTTGGACCGTCGTCAGCGAGCTCAAACGGGATTTCGATGTCGTGGAACTTCATTCCGATGTAGAAGAAATCGATGAGACTATCAATACGCTTCTGGTCGTACATCCCAAGAATCTCCCCGATCAGGCCCTTTATGCACTCGATCAATTTGTCCTGCGCGGGGGCCACCTGATCGCCTTTGTGGATCCCCTTTTCCGTTTGGACCCAGCCGCCATGTCGCAACAAAACCCCATGGCGCGCATGGATGTCGCCTCTAATATGGAGAAACTCTTCTCAGCTTGGGGCATGAGCTTTGACTCCACTCGCGTGGTCGCAGATAAAAACTATCCGACCATGCTTTCCGGTCAAGGAGGGCAAGCGGCTGAATTTTTCACAGTCCTGAGCCTGACGTCCTCCGCATTCGACGAGAAGAACATCTCCACAGCCCAGGTTGATAATATGCTTCTGGCTTTCCCGGGATGCTTTAGCGGAACGCCTGCCTCCGGACTCACCAAAGAAGTGTTGATCAAATCTTCCAATAACTCACAATTGGTAGATAAACTGATGGCAGAAAGAAACGCCCTGATCAGCCGCGATTTTCAGCCTTCCAATAAGGAATACGAAATGGCGATTATGCTTTTCGGGCAATTCAAAACTGCTTTCCCTGAAGGTGCCCCGAAAAAAGCATCGGACGAAAAAGATTCCGAGGAAGATTCGACAACGGCATCCACAGAAACCAAGCCCTCTCTGAAAGAATCGGTTCAAGATGGCTCTGTCGTTTTGGTCGGTGATGTGGATATGCTCCATGATAACTTCTCAGTCCGCGTTTCTTCCATCTTCGGGCAGAGATTTGTCCAGCCGCTCAACGGCAATTTGACCCTGGCCCAAAACCTGGTCGAACAAATGGCTGGGAGCAGCAGTCTGATCAATATGCGCAGCCGCGCGACATTGAACAGGCCTTTCACTGTGATTCAGGAATATCGTGCCAAAGCTGAAGCACAATATCAGTCCCAACTCTTGGAGCTGGAAAACAGGCTCAATGAAGCGCGCAACAAGATCAGCGAGCTTCAACAGGCCAAGGCCGAAGGTTCTCAAAAGTTCATCCTTTCGGACGAGCAACGGGCAGAGCTGGCCGAATATCGCAAGAGCGAGGCCGAAGCCGCCAAACGCCTCAAGGAAGTTCGGAAAAACCTGCGCAAAGACATCACCTCTTTGGAAAACAACCTGACTTGGATCAACACGGCCGGCATGGCTTTTGTGGTGGTTCTTGTGGGAATCGTAATCGCTATTATTAAACGTAAACGTACTGCAGCAAAATGAATCTTAAAGCACTCATCGCATTGATCGCAGTCGCTGCTGTGGCTATTGCCATTACAGCGACCCTCGTAAAAAAAGATTCCGCCTCCTGGCAAACAGCAGAGGTGGGCGGCTTACTTTTCGAAAACCTGCCTGTCAATGATGTGGAGACTATTCATATCACTCAGGGAAGCGAAAGTCTCACCCTCAACAAACAGGAGGGCATCTGGGTCGTCAAGGAACGATACAACTACCCTGCCAATTTCCAGGATATTGGACAGCTAGTCATTAAGCTCTCCGAAGTGAAACCGCTTCGAGTGATTGAAGCCGGAGAAAGCCAACTGGGCCGTCTGAACCTCCTGGCCTCCGATCAGGCTCAAGGCGGAGGAACTCTCCTTGAAATGAAGGGCGTTAACGATAAAACGCTTGTTTCTATGCTTCTGGGCAAACCCTACGTGCGCCAATCAGAAGCTCAGAAAAATCCGATGATGGGCATGTCCGGAGATATCCCCGAAGGACGTTATGTGCTCATGGGCGGAACACCCCCTGTCTACCTTATAGGTGAGCCCTTCGACAACGTGGCCCCCGCCCCGACCGCTTGGCTAAACAAAGATTTTTTCAAAGTTGAAAAGCTCTCTTCAGTTTCAGTTCAGTTTATGGGCGAATCGGCTCCTGACTGGGAGTTTTCCCGGGACGCTGTTGGAAGCGACTTTAAGCTCAAAAATCCGCTTCCCACTGAAAACGTAGACGCATCTAAAACCAGATCCTTCTCCAGCCTTTTCTCCTATGCGTCATTTACCGACGTTCTGCCTCTGGATAGCGACCCAGAGCTCACCCGGCTAAATATTCCAACGATTGCTGTAATTAAAACCTTTGACGGTTTCACCTACACAATCCACATTGGCAAGCTGACGGCGGACGAATCAGGCCGTTACCTCACCCTTAAAGTGGATGCTCAACTGCCGACCGAGCGCACAATTACTCCGGACGAAAAAGAGGAAGATAAAGCCCGTTTGGATGCCGAGTTTGTAAAGGAGCTGGATCGTCTCCAGAAAAAACTTGCTCAGGAGAAAAAGTGCGAACAATGGATTTATCTGGTCTCGACATGGACTGTCGAAAATCTATTGAAGAACCGCGTCGATTGGATGGCCGCTGCAGACCCCAATGCAGTGAAGACAGAAGAAACTGTCATTCCTGAAATGCTGGCTTCTCCAAGCGAGGACATCGAGGAGGAAGTCGAACCTCTCCAAGACGGCGACATTGAACAGGGCGAGCCCGCAGAGCTCAATCCTGATCACCTCGAAAATGAGGAAGAAATAGTTGTGCTGGAGGATGAATTGGTTCCTCCCGATGATTATTACGAAGAGGACGATCAGGATCCCGCTGAGCCGGAAGAGTAGACCTGCTCTCCAGCAAAAAACCGCCATCTCTGGATGGCGGTTTTTTTACCCCTACACGATTAACCTCAGATCAAATGTTAAGAGGAATTACACCCAAATCCGAGGCAATCGTGCTGCCATTAGGATCGTGGTAGAGTGCTCTTACCGTCACCTTTTTCTGAGCAGGCATTTCTTCATCTTCCCAAACAAGGAGCAACTGATAGCCCACACCAAGGAGACTTTCCTTGGAAAGAGGTTTCAGCTCTTCGGGTGAGTATTTCCAGGTTTTAATTAGAGGAAGCTCCTCTCTATTATCCGGCTGATAAAAACCGTCGAAAAGCTCCACCTCCAGTTCCCCCTGAAGGATCGGCGAACCTTTAGCTTTACCCGGCTTAACCGCGAAAACCTGAATAGCCACCGCTTTTTTTGAGTGCTTCGCATCTACCTCAAGACCGAAAGGAACCATCAGAAGGTTCAGCTCGGAAAATTGCCTGCTCGCTGGCGTAGACTGACTGGAGACACCCGTCCGGGAGACTTCCCCCGTCTGACACCCGGATAAAACAGGCAGCAGACAACACAGAAACAGGGATATCCACAAAGGCTCCTGTCTTAGCAAGAGCCTTCGCTTGCTTTTTCTAACAAACCTATTCCAAAAAGAGATCATGGATCAATCAAGAGTTCCTTCGTATGATTCACACTCCGTTTCGTCTTTTTATCAGAGCCCTCAGCATCCTCATTCATTTCCAGACCTTCCGGAAGAATCCCCTTCAGAACTTTTTCCTGCAAAGGATCCCGTTTCATTCCTGTTTGAAGAATGGAATCCTGGAATCCCTTGCGGGTCATATCCATCACGTCCATGATGTTTGTTCCGGTCTGTGAACTGGACATAATGACCTGAGGCGTTAATACAATCAGGAGCTCTTTACGGTCAACTTCATAAGCCTTGTTGCGAAACAGAGCTCCCAGGAGAGGAATATTCCCAATCCAGGGAACCTTCTTGGACCGCGAATCGTCCGTGGTACTGATGAGGCCGCCGATGAGAACCGATTGACCACTCTGAACACTTACCGTCGTGCGCGCTGTTCGCTGCGATATAATCGGAATTTTCACATCCTTGCTCACTTCCACCGTATCGCTCGTCAATTGGCTCACTTCCGGCTCAACCGTCATTTTCACAGTTCCATCCGGACTGATGCTGGGAGTCACCGTCAAAATGACACCCACATTCTCGTACTCATAGGTACTGGTCTGGTTTCCGTAATCGCTGAACCGTGTATCGGTCACGATCGGGACCCTCTCGCCAATATTGATGTTTGCCTCCACGTTGTCTGCTGTGAGTATCTGAGGCGAGCTTAGCACCTCCAGCCTCCCATCCTCCTGCAACGCACGCATGAGGAAGTTGACTTTACTGCCGGTTACAGCCGCACTGAAACCGCCAAACTTCTCCAACGCATCGGCCACACCCAGATCGGTTCCTAAACTGAAAGGAGTCCCTCCGGCCGCATCCATATATTTCCATTCAACTCCAAGCTCCGTTTTGCTGTCAAGTGTCACCTCAGCCAACACGACTTGAATCAAGACTTGCGGCAACGGTTGATCCAATTCCTCAATCAAGGCCTCGACCTCAGTGAAATAACGGGGGCTTGAAGAAATGAGCAAAGAGTTGCTCACGGTTTCGGCAACAATGGAGACCTCCCTGTCCAGAATGGTTTGGGCCGCACCGGCTCCGCTTTGTCCCAGAATGGATATCGTTCGGTTCAAGTCTTGTTGCAAAAATGTCCGCAGTGCTGTTTCCATATCAGCAGCTCGGGAGTTGCGCAAGCGATAGACTTTTGCCTTTCGTTCTTGAGCAGGATGTGAATCCAGGGTTTGTATAATCTCGCTGGCCAACGATACGTAATGCTCGGTACCTCCCACCAAAACGGTATTAGTACGCAGATCAATCGTCACCGTCAGTGCATACTGTTCAGCTGAGCCCACGACGGCTGATTTTCCGTCGCTCCCACCTGCTGCTTCTGTTGGTTCGATCCCCATTTGTTCGCTCAAAGCATCACTCATCGGCTTAACCAGTGTGTACTCCACAGAGCGCTGTGAGGCCGCACCTGTCGTCGCCTGCAGCCGGAAGAGTGCCGTCAGAACGGTCGCCATCTGCCGAGCATCTGCATTCTTGAGAGAAAAAATCTGAATCTTCGCCTCTTGAGGAGAGGCCTGATCCATACTCTTCACCAGGGAAACCAGAAACTCCATATAATCCACCGGTGCTGATACGATGAGAGAGTTGGAGCGAGCATCCGGTGTAATCAAAATTCCTTCTCTGAGCGCGGAAGAAACTATATCTTTGCCTTCCTGCGTACGAGTAATAAATTGGAGAAGTGATTGGCGCGCTACGCTCGTTTGAGTCAGATTCTGCGGGTTTGTATTCAGAACTGAATTCAAAATACTGGAGAGCTCCGTCGCTCTTGCATAGGTCAGCGAAAAAATGCGAATCTCATTTACTCGAGCAACCTGGGTCGTATCCAGTTTTTCCACCAGCTCCTGAAGCCGCTTGATGTCATTCTCGCCCGCTGAAACAATAATTGCATTGATACGCTCATCGGCATTAACCGTCGGTCCTACACCGGCCCCAAAGCCGCCTCCACCCTGTTGCCCACGCAGCAACGCCTGCACCGTCGTAGCCACACGGCGCGCATCCGCATTCTTCATGGGGAAAACCTGCACCTTCACTGTATCAGTTTCCGGCTGATCCAATTGAGTAATGAGCGACTGAACCATTGATTCGTCGTCGGGACTCGAGCCAATAACCAACGCATTCGACCACGCATCTGCCACGATTGTGATGGGGTCCGAAGGAACTCCTCTGGACTGAGCGGGACGATTCTGGAAAAGGCGCTGAAGAGTCATCTGCATTTTTGACGCCGTCGAATTCTTCAATGGATAAATATTGAAGAGAATCCGGCTGTTAGCATCTTTGACATCCAGCTCTACGAGCATTTTCCCTAAAAGGTCCAAGTCTTCTTTCCCGCCAGTAACCAGAAGAACGTTCGAGCGTTCATCGGCCGCAATGGTAATCGGCATGGCGCGCTCACGAATACCAGCACGACTTTCTGCATTGCTCTTGTTTCGGAAAAAGGTATCCAGTGTCGTAATTATCGTACCGGCTCGAGCATGTTTGAGCGCATAAGTCTGGATATCGCTCGCGTTGCGATTTTCCTCTGTATCAATCTCCGAGATGAGCTCTTTGGCCAGTGCCATGTTTTCCGGACTTGCCGAAATAATTAACGTATTGGAGGGAATATCCGAAGTAATCGCGAATGCATCCCGTTGAGAGCCCCCTCCACGTCTTCCTTGCACAGAAGACCCCGGGCGGTAAACACCTTGCTGAATAAGCGTACGCAGCATGGTGCTGACTCTTTGCGCATCGGCATACTTGAGGACGAGTGTCTCCACCAAACCTTCCGCAATCGGTTCCTGATCGAGTTTTTTCACCAGGTCGTGAACCGTCTTCAGATTATCACTATTGGCCGTGACGATCAGCGAATTGCTCAGAGTATCAGCTTCCACATTGACTCGATCTTGAGGATCCGGTTGGACTCCCGGCTGAGATATTGCCTGCAAACGTGCAGCAAATACACTGCGAATCGTGGCTGCCAACCGAGTGGCGTCATTTTGCTCAAGAATGATCACCTCCGGCTCCAGGTTTGGATTCTCCATTGGCTTATCAAGTTTAGCCAATAACTCATCCAACAACTTATTATCTTCATCACTGGCCGCCACAAGCAAACTGTTGCTGCGAGGATCAGGCAAGATCACCGCCTGGTTAGCAACTCCTCCGCCTCGGCCACCTCCCCATCCGCCACCGGAAGAGCGGCGTTGGAAAAGCGCGGAGAGCGTACTGCTCAGCCTTTGCGCGGTGGCATGTTTAAGCTCAATCTGGCGTATATTGTTAAAGAGTGCCGAATCCCTGGAATCCAGCTCCTGAGCCAGATTTTCTATCAAGGCCATGTTCGCATTGGAGCCCCCGATAATGAGGCTGTTGCTGCGAGCATCGGCCAAAATAACCGTTCTCACCTCATCGGCTTGTCCTCGCTGCCGCACCCGCTCATTAATTAAGCGCTGCAACGACATCGACAGCGAATTAGCATCCGAGTTCTTCAACGCAATAATCCGAACTCCGCTCATATCTGAAGGGAGCTCCCGGTCCAACTGACGGATCACCTCATCCAACGCAACTTTATTGGATTGAGAGACGCCCACGATCAACCTGTTTAAGCCTGCCGGCGAAGGGTCGGTAATGATCTTAATCGGCTTGGATAAATCCAAGATAATATCCTTACCCTCCTCATCTTTGAGGCTGAGGCGCTGCACCATCTCTGTCTGTGTCCCGGGGCGCCCGGGACCTCTTCTCATCCCGGCTTCGGCTCCGAAGAGGTTCTGCAATAGAACTCCCATTTGAGTCCCAGAAACATACTTCAACGGATAAACCTTAACCTCCATTTCTGCAGTTCCGGTATCCATATCCAGTTCAGATATGATCTGAACCAGCTTCTCCATCACCGCATCACGCGCTATGAGGAAAAGCGAACGCGTCCGTTCATCTGCAGAAACCGCTACTGGGTCTCCGGGCCGAACCACATCAAGCTGATTGAGCACCCGATTGACAATCTGCAGCATTTGCGTCGGATTGGCATTCTTCAGAATCACCATCTTGTATTCCAATAGTGAATCAATCCCCTCCGCATCCAGCTGTTTGATAAGTGACTCCAGAGCGACGAAATCAGCCGGCTTGGCTCTAACAATCACACTGCGAGTCCGGGTTTCCGGAACGATAATAGCACGCGGAACCGGAGGCAACCCCGGCTGGCCCTGTTGCTGCTGAGGCGGTTGCTGAGGTTGGCCCTGCTGCTGCCCTTGCTGTTGGCCCTGCTGCTGTTGTTGTTGCTGGCGGCCATTTCTGCCTTCTCCCCTGGCTCCAAATCTGGATTCCGCATCCACCGAAATGGGGGCCGTACTGAAAAGCTGATTAAGCGTGCGGGCTAACATCACCGGGTCCGCCTCGTTCAACCTGAAAAGACGAATCTCCGAGTCCCCTTGGCTGAAAGAACTTTGCAGCTGAGAAACAATGGAGCGTATCCGATCCACCTCAAAGCTCGGACCCGAAACAATCAGCGTATTGGCATTTGAATCTACCGCCAAAGTCACCTTCATCGGCTCGGATTCCTCTGCCTGAGATACCGTCGACACCTGCGGCGCAACTTCCTCCTCAGTCGCCTTCGGTGCTTTATACCCGGTTGCAGTTCCTGTCTTTTCAGCGGTGCGGGGTGGAAGCTTTTCCACAATCTCGAGCATAGAGGGCGATATCTGCGGATAGATATTCTCCAGCACTTTCGCCATCTGCTCTGCCGACATGTTCGTTACGGGAATAAGACGGACCACCTCGGTTAGATCACGAGCGATGTTGTCCATCTTTTCGATCATCTCTTCAATCTCTTGGAAGTCCTTTTCCCGTGCCACGACAGTCAACGTATTGGCAATGAAGTCGGACTCAAAAATCATCTGTTCCGGCCGGCCCGGGTCGTTAAAAAGCCCATCCAGCCTCAGCTCAACGTCCAAAGCATCCGCATTCACCAATGTGTAGAAACGAACCTCTCTATCCGGCTTCTCCGGTTTTTGATCAACCACCTTGAGAATTTTTTCCAGCATGGAAAGCTTGCTCGGAGAGCCCATAACCACAATGCTGTTGTTTTTCTCGTCCGGAGACATGGTCAGAGAATCCTGATTTGAAGAGCGGCTCCATGCCCATGAGATTCCCCTCCGTGAGGAGCCATGCCCTTGCATCAGGGTGTTGATGGTGCGCATCGCCTCACTGGTGTAAATATTCTCCAGTTTATAGGTTCGGAGCTCCATCTGGCGCTCCGGCAACTCTGTAAGCAGAGTTTGCATGATGGATTCGATCAAGGGCATCTGTTTTTCATTGGCAGCCACAATGAGACGCCCGGAAAAGTCATCCGGCAAAATGATCGCATCCGGCGGGCCAGCCTCGGTTAAACCTTTGATCTGATCACGATAAAGCTCCTGTAAACGCTCGGAGTACCCCCAGACATCCCAGGTGTCGATATCAAACATTCTCAAGACGCGTGCATCCCGCACTTGTGGAACATCCAACTGCTCGATGAGTTTGCCAAGGCGATCAGCCTCCCCTGCACTTCCGGAAACGATGATTCGGTTATTCAGATCATCTGCAGTAGCTCTCGTGGAAACAGTGCTGCGGCTGGTTCTGCTGTAAATCACGGTGTTCAACACCGGCACCAATTGTGAAGGTCTTGCCGATTTCAGTGTGAACATACGAACCGTGGGCTCGGCCGCATCGCTCTTTTCCTGGAGCGTTTTCACGACGCCGTCCATCATCTCCTTCTGATCTTTGCGCACCCCCACGATCAACTTGCCGCTATAGTCATCGCCAAAAATATATGCATCGGCAGCGCCCAACCCGCTATTACCCTTCAACTGATCTTGATAGAGGTTTTTCACGTTGTTGGCAAATTGGTACATGTTCGCATATTGCACGTCATAGGTGCAAACCACGCGCTCCAATCCTTGTCCGGCGCTATCAAACTCTTTAACTAGCTGCTCCGCGTATTCAATATCCTCCAGCATGCCGAATACAAAAATACCACCCGTGCGCGTGTCAGCCGAAATCCAGGGCGCCATTCCCGGCCTCTGCATACGTCGAGCCCGCACCACGAAGTTAAGCGCGGCGGCAATCTCCTGATTGCTGGCATTGGTCGGCTGCAATAGCTTCAACTGCATATCCGGCAGTGTCGCTTTGTCGTCGAGCTTATTTACAATCTCGTCAATCAACGCAAGCTGATCGCGAGATGCAGCTACCATCATTCTGCCAAATTCGTTATCCGGCAAAAAAATGGCATCCGCTATTCCCAGTTCCGGTTTAGCCTTGATCTGGTCTGTGTAAAACGTACGCACCCGGTTGATTTGATCATTTACATTGCGGGAGGTTACCCGATAGGTTTTCATCTCCCGAGCTTGCTCCATTTCAGAGCTGTCCAGCTCATTAATGATCATCTCCACCTGAGTAATATCTGTCGGCCGGC
Organism: Verrucomicrobia bacterium UBA1412; assembly: GCA_002305615.1. Lineage (GTDB taxonomy): Bacteria > Verrucomicrobiota > Verrucomicrobiia > Limisphaerales > UBA1412 > UBA1412. The sequence goes on from DBPU01000026.1 coordinate 86,565, forward strand.
CATAAACAACGATAGCATTGCGTTGGATATCAAGGTTCACGGTAGGAGCAACCCCTCTGGTCCGCACGCCGCCCCGATATAAAGTCACATGCTGCACCAATGGGTAGATATTTCTCGCATCAGCTCGTTTCAGCTTAAAAACACGCAGACTGCTTTCGATTTGAACGTCCTGATTCAGAGCCTCAATCACCTTCTCAATGATCTGCATCTGATTCTGAGAGGCCGATACGACTAGTCGCCCCGTGTAATCAGGAAAAAATTTCGCATCTCCTGCACCCTTTCCCGGAGCCGCCCCCATTTGATCCCGATAGAGTTGCTGGACCTGCTCAGTAAAACTCCACATATCCGGAGTTTTCACGTTGAAAATCTTCATTTCACGTGGATTATCCGTCGCAGCCCCGTCCAGTTCCGCAATGATCTGTTCGGCCTTGGCTATATCAGCCGGTCTGCCATAAACGAAAATTTTGTTCTCATTCCAATCCGGATAAACCCAGGGCCGCATTCCTCTGGAGCGAGTCTCACGGTTGAAAATCATCTGCAAAGCGCTCTGAACCATGCTCGGGCTGGAACCTTTGAGCAGAAATTGGCGAAATTCACCGTTAGCCGCAGCACTCTCTCCCAACAGTAATTCCAGGAGCTCCTCCAGCAATTTCATATGCGATTCGCTGGCTGCTACCGTAATACTGTTGGCAGAATAATCGGGGATAAAAACCGCATCGGGAGCGCCCGCTTCCGGTTTTGATTTAAGCTGATCATTGTAGATCATCTTCAACCGATTCATCAGCTCATAAGGGTCCGAATACTGGGCCGAAAAAACTTTAACAATGCGGGGTTCACGATCCTGATTGAGATCAATCTGCTCAATCAGTGCGCTTGCCTGTTCGATATCGCTTATCGTGCCACAAACAACCAGGCTATTGTTGTGGCCATCAACAAAAACCGAGGGGTTCGGTCCCCCCTTTCGTTTTTCTCGATATGTGTTTAAGTAACGATTTAAAACGCTGGACAGCTCATAGGGATAGTTTCCTCGAAGCCGAAAAACTTTTACACCCAGAGAACCTCCGCTTTTAAGGTCTATCTCCTCGACAATAGCTTTGATCTTTTCTAGCTCTTCATCCGAGCCGCAGATAATTAACCGGCCCGTGTTGGGCTCGGGAATAATCCTTGGCACATCCATTCGTTGCATCTGCTGAAGCCTGCGGCGCTCCTGAGGCGTACTGCCCGCAACGTCATTGCGCATTTGCTCCGCCAACACTTGCGTTGTCAGATTGGCTATTTGATACGGATCCCCTTGAATATCCAGAAAACGGATTTGCCGCGAACTCACTGAAGAGGACTGCACATCCAGGTCTTTAATCACGTCCCGAACAGCCTGCAGCACTCCGGCTTTGCCATTCAATACCAGGCTGTTGCTGCGCTCATCCACCAGAACCCTCAAGCCAAAACGGCGATCATTGAACGTTTTTTCAATGAGCCCTCCAATTTCCAGTGCCACTGCATACTGCAGACGAACCACACTGGTTTCATTTTTTTCAAGACTGGCTTGGTCCGGAGTTCCCTTCTGCGTGGAATCCGTATCTGCAGTGCTAAAACCATCCACCTTCTCAATTGCCGCTTCAATCTCCTTGAGCAGTGCTGCATTCGAACTGATGACCATCAGGCGATCGAACTTCGGATCAACAACCAGCTTGGCCTTCTGCGGATCATTCTCATTGGCCGCCGCGATTCCATTGACCATCTGGCGTAACATCGTGGAAAGCTCCTCCGGAGTCATCCTTCGCGGATAAAATATCTTGGTATCCAGCGTCACTGCCGTGGATTTATCTCCTTCAGTATCCAGCTGAGCTATCACTCGCTCAATGAGAGCTAGCTGCTCAGGGTCTGCAGTGATAACCAGAAGACGGCCCTGTTTAGCATCCACAACCAGGCGGGCTTTGTTGGAAACTCGCTCGCCCGGCGCTGCTATTCCGCTCACGCTCTGGCGCAACATATCCGACAGCTCACTGGGCGAAAGATGTTTCGGGTAGATAATCTTCATATCCGACACCGTTGATGCTGGGGCAATTCCCGCTCCCATACTGGCCGGATCGACTTTCTTGATCACCTTTTCAATAGTCTCCATTTGCCCGGCTACCGGAGTCGTCACAATCAATCTTCCCAGTTTTTCATCAACCACTAACCGGGCCTTAGTGACGGCTGTATCCGGATTTTCTCGAGGGCCGGCTACACCGCTCACCGTCTGAAAAATCACGTTTGAGAGTTCAGCTGGAGTCATCTCAATCGGATAAAAAATTCTCACATCCGTCGGTGAGAGGCCTTCCTTATTTTCAAAGCGGTTGATCAGCTGTTCGGCTAAATCCACGCGTTCGGTAGGACCAAAAATAACCATCGTCCTCGATGCTTCATCCCAAACCGCTGTCACATAATCTTCAGGGCTCGGAGGCAGAGGTATGTAGCTATTCTTCTCTTTATTGTACTGACTCTTGACCGGGGCAGTCGCTATACCGAAAGTCCGGTTGATTAAATCCGTCAGTACCGGCCCCGACGCACTCAGGATATTGAACGTGCGCATCTGACGTTCCATCGGAGGGGCTACGTCTGCCAGCATCAATAGCTTTTCTATCCGCTCAATATTCTCAATCCGGTCGGTCACGATAATCCCTTTGCCACGGCCGGCAGGGAAAACCGAACCCGCATTGGAAAGCATCGTTGTTGTCGATTGAGCGATTTCATTCGGATCCAGATTCTTGAAATTCAACGCCACCGTTACGATTTCACCGGGGCGTACATCTCCCTTTTCTTCCAGATTCCTCAAGACTTTGACCGGAGTCTGCCGAAGCTTGGACAGCGGAAGCAGTCTCAAATAACGGTCTTGCTCAACCAGCATGGCATCCTTCATCGAAAGAATCAGGTTCAACGTATCCAGCGCCTCAGTATAGCCGTAAGGCTCAGGATCCGAGAACTTCATCGTCCCATCCAACGAAACGTCTACCAATAAAGGCTTATTCACCATCTGAGCAAATCGCTCAATGACGGTCATGTAAGGAATTCCGTCAAACTGGAAGCGAATATTTTTGGCTTCCTGATTTGTCGTCGGCTCTGGAGCCGTCGGTGCATTCACGGGGGCGTTCGTGCCCCCTGCATTGGGTTGAGCCGTCTGCGCTTTAGCGTAAACCAGGCTGGCTACCATGCAGCCCAGCAGCGCCGAAAGTCTTATTGCTTTTCTAATTGTCATTGTTTTTTAAATCTTCTTTCTGTTTAAGGTCTAAGGGGAGTTGCTCTTCGTTCATCTGATGCAGCTGAGCCAGCGTGCATCCCTGTTCCAAAGCCCAATATCCCGAGGTGTTCTTCAAAATTACTCTACTTTCCGAATCCAGAATGGAATCGGGCATAGGCATGGAGCGATAATCTACTGCCATAATTGTCCATCCCTCAATGGTGTCGCCGGGCTGATAAACCGCAACGGAACCGGATTCCACGTTTTTGAGGTGTATTTCGGCCTTTCCGGCCCACTCGGAAAGTGAAATCACTTTAAAAATTTCCGGACGAAAAGCCGGAGGAGTACTGTTTTCCGCAACAGCAGTCTCTCCCGGAGAAGAAACATTTTCAGGCCGTTTCACATAGGGACGGAATAAATCTCTGACCACGATTCCTTCATAAAGCTGCCTCTCCGGAGTCCCCAGCTCCGCCACGGCAACCTCCGTCATCGTATTCGTACCCAGGTTCGCCGGCGGGGGCTCCAAGACCAAAGTCAGATAGCGAAAACCTATCTTAACGACACCCGGCTGACTCGATGCCGAAAGTCTGACTCCGTCCAGTTTGTGCAAAGCTTCTGCACTCTGTAAAAGGTAAAGTAAATCCACGACTTTTGTGAGCGGTCCCTCTCCTTGTACGGTCCAACCGACTTCACGCGCCAGGCCGCGCCCGACTCGAGTCGGGCCTACAGGGGAACGAGTGAACTGCCGCGGATTTAATCCCACTTGCTCTATCAATTTGTTCAGCAGTTCGCCCAGCACTCCGTTGGCCTGATCCGTGTGAGTGTGAATCATCTTTTGCGCAGCAGCCTGGACTTCCTTCTCAGCTATCTTGTATTGATCCTGTTCTTTCTTGAGTTTCCCGAGTTTTACCTGAAGTTGAGTCTTCTGACTTCTCAAGTCTTTAGCCGGTTTTACGATAGCCCCCTGTATCAAAAGAACGACAACAATAACCGCAACAAAGGAGAGAACTACAATTGCCAATATCTTTTCGCGACCTCTTATCTGCATAACTATCGGCCTCCTCTACCGGCTTGTTGTTGAGCACGCGCAGGGTTCCTGCGTTGCTGCTGTTGTTGTGGCGATTGAGCCTCAGCTGCCTGTGCCGCCTTTTGATTCATCTCCCGCCGCTGCTGTGCATTCAACAAGGAAATATCATCCTGCGGCCGCTCCGGTGCCACACCCAGTGTTTCCAGATCCGGCTTGGCTCCGGGAGAGAGCAATAGCTCCATGCTCGTCTGGAATCCATATCCGCTTCTGCCACTGACCGGCGTAATTGCCGGAGTTTTCAGCCTATAGCCCGCTTCCCGCAATTGGGCATCAAGCTTTGCAATGATATCACTTCGAGTAGCCCGGACTGACAAAACAATATTACTACGGGCTCCCGTCGAAAAACTGGCCACATACAGCTCTTGAGACTCGGGCAGTAATGTACTCAGAACGGCCAAGTGGTCCAGCCAGTGCAACTCTCCGCTTTGCCATGCCCTCAACGAAAGAGCCTGAATTATGTTTTGCCTCCAGAGATTTTGGTTTTTTGAGAGACTGTTGAACTCTTCTTGAACCACGGCAAGCTCAGCCGTCCGGGTTTTAAGAACATGAGAGCGAATTATGAAAAACGAGCCAAATAACATCAATACAACGACAACCGCCAGCACAGCCTGACGGGTCTTGCCGGTATTGGGCATTGTAGGCTTTTTAGGATTCAAAAAGTCGATGGATAAATGATCTTTCTCCAAAATTCCTGCAGCCAGCCCGACCATCGAAGTAAGAGAAAGAGTATCGAGATTCTCCTTATTTTTCAGCTGCAAAAGCTCTGCAGGGTTGAACTCCTCAACTCCGATGCCGGCTGTCTGAGTTCGGGCCCTGAGCGAATCTAATACCTGGGCCGTTTCTGCCCCCATGTTCATCACATAAATCTTGCTGATCTGCCCCTGTAAATCCTCCTGCTCATAAGAGTGCAGACACCGTACCGTCTCTGTCGTTATCTGCTCTATTCGCTCTTCCTCCTGTTTTTTATCCTTCTGATTGGGTGCCGATTCTTTCAAAGAGGCTTCACGGCTGAATACCAGATTCTCTCCCTTGACCACATCCAAAATAACCGTATCCTCCGTCACAGAAAGGAGCATCAAGGTTTCAGTAAAATCTTTCGGGACTACGCCGCAATAGTGCAAGCTCTCTGCCCTGCCGTCCGATTGAAAGCCCAACGCAATCAGCTTCAAACCGGCCGCTTTGCAAATCTCCCTGTAGCGGTTCACCACCATGACCGGAACCACTGCCACAGTAATCTGCAGCTGCTTTTCGGGCTTCTTTTCAGCTTCCGATGCTTCAGGAGAATCCAGAGCTTTCGGCTGTTCTTTGGCGATCTGAATTGAAAAATCTATAACCGCATCCTCTGAGCGAAAGGGCAAATCACGGGCAATCTGGAAGTGAACCATGGAAGCAGCCTCTCCCTCATTTTCCACAAAGGGAATCATCATCTGCCTCAGCATCACCTCTGAGCGAGGAACCCCAAAAGCCACACCCCCGGGGTGGAATTTCAACTCCTTAAGCTTCTTGCCCAGTATCTCTCCGAGCTCTTTGTCTTTCGCCATGGGAGGCACTTCCAGCCTTGCCTCTTCATAGCGCGATATCCTCATACCGGAGCCGCGCTTGGCCGCATAAAGCAATCTAAGCTCTTCCCCCGCCAAGTCTAAAACCGCCACTGAGGTGGGCGCTTTTTTCATATTCAAAAGCTCCCTCACCTTCTTCTCCAGATTTTTTATATTAAATTTTTCTGCCACGCCTCGTTCTCCCTAGATTGCTGCTGAACTGGTCCCACTAATCCCGTTAACTCCGTTATCGATTTTAAAAGGCATTCCCAAACGCGTCAAATCCCGCATCATCAAAATCCGGGGTGTCTTCCCGGCTATATCGACAATTACTTCCAATATCCTGTACCTCCCCGAAGGGATTGAATACCCCATTACATAAAAATGATACTGCCAGGAACGGGTCGTGATATAAGGATAAACGGCTTGAAACTTTTCAAGGCTCAAAACGCCCTGATTCAAAAGCCATGCAGGAGTATTGAGCTGATCTGCCAATAGTCCTTCCCGTGCGGAGATAATCGCCTCTGCTTCGCTCTCTTCCATTCCCGGCAAAACCATCAGCACCTCCTTTGAGGCCGTATTCACGTTGATTAAAGCCGGAAGGTAAGCTTCGTCTATCGTAGTACACGAATCAAAAACCTTTTCCATCTCGTCGTCTGACAGTTCCACCCGATAATCCTTTTCATTGCCCTCTTCATCTTTCAATTTCTCACTGGAATTGAGCAATACAGTCAGACTCTCGATCTTTTTATTGTTCCTCTGCATGGCTTCTATAAAAGAAAGGGTCTCCATGGACAACCCCAGAGACGCCAGCTCCGCATTGGTGCTGTTGATATTGAGCCGCGGCTCTCCCAAGCTATCCCGATTCAGATCATAAGATGCTGTGGTCAAAAAATGTCTCAGTCCCATGCCTAAAGGCCCCGAACCTACACCTTCCTGAAAAATCTCCCCCACATCCTGGGTACCGCTGTCGCTCTTCAGATTCATATCCAAATCCTTTCCATAAAGAGCTTTCAAATTATATCCTTCCCGGGCCACAAAAGCATCCAAAAACTCATACGTCGGAGCCTCTGAGCTACCTTTCTGAACAGGCACTTCAGCTTTACCCTCTTCCGGCTGACTGGGAGAGGCTCCTTCCTGGCTTTCACCGGAGGTCGGAGCCATTTCATCTACTTCTTCTTCCGGAAGGGACACATCAAAATCGTTTTCTTCAGCGGAGGATGTTTTATCCTTCAGCGCAGCCAGAAGCTCTGAATCTTCAATGGATTCCTTCAGAGCATCGGGCAAATACTTTAAATTCAATTTTCTGGCCTCATCCGTTAACCCATACGCTATAGCGCTTTCACTATCTTCAGAGCCACTCCAGTCATACACGGTGAAATACCATTTTTCCTGCCCATCCTCCACTACAAATTGATCTTTGAATTCATCAGGATTATCTCTCCATTCTGCCAAGCCGGTTTCTGCAGCAAGTGCCACCTGAATAGCCTTATAAACACCGCTGAGCGCGACAGCCCACGCCTGTTCACCCTCCTGGCCTGCGCTTGACGCAGTCTCTGCAGATTTCATCGCATAGAGCAAACTCACAGCAACCATTGAGCTCAGCAGAATAACCACCAAAACCGCATACAACACAAACCCGGGACAAACCGTTTTCCTGTAAACTCTCATCGTCCCCTCCTTGGGCTGACTGTTCCAGCCCCGGTGGCTCCGGCATCCAGCCCGCCACTCAACGATACACCAGAAGCGCCCCCTGGAGACGCACTCTGTTTTCGCGCATTGGGCAAAAATATGATCCTTTGAAAAACAACCACGTTGGTATCCAGCCCGCTGCTGATATCTTCTATCTGCTCCAGGCCCAAATCCTCATAAGGCGTGGTCTCTTGAATATCATCGGCAAATCCATTCGTTTCTGAACCGGCAGATTCTGACTCCGAAAATGCCTGCTCAAAAACCTTGGACTCTTCTTCGGCTTCCCGGTCAGCCTTGGCTTCTTCTGTCTCGGGGTCTTCCGCAGCCATCCGGATTTCAATACCCAGGGGCAATTCCTTTGCGTTCCAACTGCTAACCCACTGTGTTCCATCGTAATAACGGAGATTAAAGTAGCCTATCCCGCGGGCGAACACATTGCTGATTACGATCTTCTTTTCCTGAGGAGCCCCTTCATCAATCAACCCTTCCATCGCCATGAAACCGTTGCTCTGTTGCAGCCCAGCATCCTCGCCCCAGAACGCATCGCCTGCAAAGAGAACTTCTGCATTCGTACCTTGAGGAGTAGACTCTTCATCTTCCAAATTCTCCGAGAGCAAATTCGTCGCACTAAGACCGGAATTCAAGTTCCCCAAAAGATTCGTTTCCATCTCCGAGGTTTCTCCACTCACAACGTTTGTATCGCCTTCATCCTCCTGCCCAGCAGTAAGATTTGTCTCTGTTTGCCCCAGCAAAATCGGCTCTTCTATGCGCTCCAGAACAGAAAGACCTCCCGCCGGATCCGGAGAAATTCGATAAAAAGTTTTTTTGAAAGTCGGCTGCATCCGAATGGACGCCATTTCTCCACTTTCATTCGTGAGCAGGCTTCCCCTGACCGGCGGATCCAGCCGGATAAATTCAATCGAAGAGGCGCTTCCTTTCACCCCTGCAAGGAGATCACTACCCGGCACAGCGCAACGCAACTCAGAACTGAGCCGGTCCATAACCAGCCGCACGGCCGTTATCCGGTCCATCTCCTCAAGAGCATCCTTCCTGAGCCGTGTAGACTGCTCATAAAAATAGAGAGCCACAACCATGATGCCGATGGCGATCGTCACAGCTAAAACGACTTCAAGCAACGTAAAGCCCAGCCGGCCCCTTCGCACTTGTTGCGAGTTGCTCTCCGGGATCAAATTGCTTTCCATTCTATCAACCATCGCCATACTGCCCCCCTATTCTGAAGGCTCCATAAAAATAAACTGCCCCATCCTGTGAATCACCTGTCCATCAGGCTTGTGAATCGCCACCTCCACCTTCAGCATCTCAGGAACGGAGCGGGCACTTCCACTGTAAAAACCGATCGTCTCAGCCTCCACCTCCTCCGTCTCTATATCGTAGGCCCATTCTTCAAAAGGCGCATCAAAGCGAACACCCTCCACATTTTCAGCATCCACAAGGCCCATCTG
>DBPU01000099.1 GCA_002305615.1 Verrucomicrobia bacterium UBA1412
GCCTCTTTGAGCGACTCCACAGCCCCAAATTTAGGCGTCGCATCTATGGGCAGAATAACTGCCTTAATCCCTTGTTTTTCCAAGGCCGCCAGCACTTCAGCTCGCCCGGATTCGCAGAGTGAGGAAGGGAAAAAACCTCGAGTCCCTACGATTACTCCTAATGTTGTCATAAAATTTCAATTTTTCGTCTGGAAAACTAACACTCCAAACGCACTTAACACTTGCAGACTCCTTATAACAGGTTTAGGATGGACTCACAAGTTTTTTGTGGCTTTGGAGCCCTCTCCAAGTCACTGTTGTAATAACAAAACGCAAACAAATTGAAAAATGCATGCTATAGACTGGTGTATTATCGCCGGGTACTTCGCCCTAGTAGTTGGCGTAGCTACCTGGGTTTCCAAACGAAATAAGGATACGGCGGACGATTTCTTTCTGGCAGGCCGCAATCTGGCCTGGTGGGTAATCGGCGCTTCCATCTTCTCCTCCAATATCGGCTCAGAGCACTTAGTAGGTCTGGCTGGCTCGGGAGCTACCGATGGCGTCGCCATGGCTCACTACGAACTGCACGCCTGGTGCGTGCTCATCCTGGGCTGGATATTGATCCCCTTCTTTATGCGAGGCAAAGTCTTCACGATGCCCGAATTCCTTGAAAAACGTTTTTCTCCCTCTTGTCGCACCATTCTCTCTATAGTCTCGCTGGTCTCCTACGTGGTCACCAAAGTCGCCGTAGGTATCTTTGCCGGCGGCGTTGTCTTCTCGGCTCTGTTGCCCGAAATGCACATCGGCCCCATCGATAGCTTCTGGATTGGCAGCATCATCGTTCTCTGCATGGCCGGTCTCTACGTCATCCTGGGCGGTATGCGCGCCGTCGCCTACACCGATATCATTCAGGTAGCGGTGTTGGTTCTGGGCTCTGCCCTGCTCACTTATTACGGCTTGAAAGCTCTGGGCGGCTGGGATGTCCTGAGAGATACCTTGAGCAGCGAAATGTTTAACCTCTGGAAGCCGCTCATTCCCGCCGGCGTAGAGGGCACCTGGGCTCCCATTAAAGAGCAAGGGCGCATGGCCTGGTATTTCAATACGAACTACCCCTGGATCGGGATGCTCTTCTGCGCGCCCATTATCGGCCTCTGGTATTGGTGTACTGACCAATATATCGTCCAGCGCGCTCTGGGCGCTCCCAATCAGACGGAAGCACGCCGCGGCTGTATTTTTGCCGGTGCACTGAAGCTTCTGCCCGTTTTCATTTTCATTATTCCCGGAATGATCTGTTTTGCACTTGCGAAACATGGTCAATACGAAGCACTCAATGTCCTGATCAACGAGGATGGCTCTGTCAACCGCCTGGCCGCTCAGGGCGCTTTCCCCATGCTGGTTAAAACGGTTCTGCCTACAGGCGTGCGCGGTGTCGTCGTTGCAGGCCTCATGGCGGCCCTCATGGGATCTCTGGCAGGCACCTTTAACGCCTCTTCCACGCTCTTCACCATGGATATTTTCCGCAGAATTCGCCCTCAGGCACCCCAACATATGCTCGTCTGGGTCGGCCGTCTGGCTGTCGCTATCATGGTCATTATCGGACTGTTATGGATCGAAGTCATCCGTGGTGCCGATGGTCTCTATAACTACCTCCAATCGGTTCAGGGCTACCTGGCTCCTCCGATTTTCGTGGTCTTCTTCTTCGGCATTTTCTGGAAGCGCCTCAATGCCAAAGGCTGTATCTCAGCCCTGATTGTAGGCTTTGTTCTGGGCCTTTTCCGTATGGCAGTCGATACCCCTCTGACCCTGGGCCTCCTCGAAAATGGCTACGCGGAAGGTTCCTTCCTCTGGATCGTGAACAATATCTACTTCCAGTATTTCAGCGTCCTGATCACCCTGGTCTCCGTCCTCGTTATGGTGGGTGTCAGCTATGCGACTCAAGAGCCCGATTATGTTAAGATTAAAGGGCTCACCTACGGCAACGTCACCCCTGAGCAGAGGCGAGAGACTCGCGAGAGCTGGAATTGGAAAGATGTCCTGGGCACTTGCATAGTCCTGGGGATGATTCTTGCTGCCTACATGTATTTCAACGGTTAAACGATTAAACCGATATTTAACCCTCACCTGTCAGCTTACAGCAGGATGGGTGAGGGTTGATTATTTTTTGAACCTGCTCCTTACGCGATGATTAACCCTCATACTGTCCGAGATACCCTCAAACGGGAAGGCCTCTTCTCCGCCCACCAGTGGAGAATCTCTGAAGAGCCCTTCTATCTTTCCTCTGCCCTGCATCAGGAAATAGAATCTCTGGGGCGCATTCTTCTCCAGTTCTATCGCTCGATCAATCTCCTCTATTTCCAAAGCGTCGCCGGGAAGATGCCCCGATGGATTTCCGATCTGATGGATGCCGGCAAACCCTCCTGGCTGGTCGAACTCCAGCGGCACCGCGTTTTTAAAGGCGCTTTACCTCGGGTCATCCGTCCCGATCTGCTCCTGACTGAAGAGGGAATCCGCATCACCGAGCTGGATAGTGTCCCCGGAGGCATCGGGCTCCTTGACTCTCTGCAGAAAATTTACCTCGGCCGGGACACCATGCAGAAGGGCTTCCTTTCAATTTTTGATGAGGACCGTCCGGTCAAAATAATCGTCTCGGAGGAATCCGGTTCCTATCGTCCGGAAATGGAATACCTGACCCGCCATCTGGGACCTGACCGCTTTCAGGTTGTCGATGAATATCACCGCAATTTCCCGTCCGGCTCCTCTGTCTATCGTTTTTTTGAGCTCTTTGATCTGGAGAATATCCCCTGCGCAAAAGAATTGTTTGAGCGCGCACTTCAAAAAGATATTTTCCTCACTCCTCCGCCCAAAACCATCCTGGAAGAAAAACTCTGGCTGGCTCTCCTCTGGAATCACACGCTCCGCGACTTTTGGCGACAGGAACTGGGAAGCCTCTTTTTCGATAAAATGCTCCGGATGGTACCCCGCTCCTGGATTCTGGATCCTCAGCCCCTGCCCTATCATGCGGAGCACCCGCAGCTGGGTATTCACGATTGGTCTGAGCTCGCACAGTTCACCCAGTCCCAAAGAGAACTTGTGATCAAGGTCAGCGGTTTTTCTGAAAAAGCCTGGGGCTCACGCGGCGTCTGGATCGGTAGCGACCTTTCCAAAAAAGAGTGGACCCACGTCGTGGAAGAATCTCTCCGGCAATTCGGCACCTCTCCTCACCTTTTGATGCGCTTTACACCCGGCAAAACAATTCCGGCCTCCTGGTTTGATTTCGAGACCGGCACCCGCAACCAGATGAATGCCCGGGTGCGCCTCTGCCCCTATTACTTCATCAAGGGCGACCCGCAAACACAAGGCCGAGCCCTCCACTGCGGAACCCTGGCGACCTTATGTGCTGATGACAAAAAGATCATCCACGGCATGTCCGACGCCATCCTGCTGCCCGCCGCCCCCGAGACCAAAACCGCTGAGTAAATCCGGAGGCCACTTTCCGTTTTCCCTGTATCCTAATTGCCGTAGCGCCTCTCAATCCCCAGGACGTACTTGGAGCAGCGCGTGAGGCGAAATGGCAAACCGTTGGTGATTGCTTGAGCCTCTTGCGCATATTTCAACGGATATTTCAGCTCCAGAATAATCGGTGTTGACCGGGTCCTGTTGAGGTTAAACCACTCCAGGCATGGCCGGGCCGGATCATAAAACTCCAGCCCCATATCCAGAGTGATTCGAAATTTCCCATCCTGGCTCTGATAGTAGTGCCGCCGGTAGCGGTTCAATAGCGCAGGCGAAAACATCTTCAGATGGTCTCTGTACCCCTCTTCCACTTCTTCAGAGAAAGGCAGGGCTCCCATCAGCGATTGCCCGGGCGCATGAGGCTCCAGTACGAAGCGGGGGAATTTTTTTATAATCTTTCCGCCCAGCAATCCCCGCCGTAATTTGAATTCCAGCCGCGGCTCTCGAATCTCCCCCTCCAAATCACCATACCAGCGAACACGCACCTTGTACCGGTTGGAAACCCCATTCACATGGACGTAATAACAGCTCAAGGCGGGGCTATCCAGATAGATGCTGTTTACCCAACGGGCCGGATAGAGCTCCCGGAAACAGGCCGGGTGCAGCCATAGTAGCGAAACAACTTCCTCCAACGATAAGTCGCTGGTGAGAAACTTCCGCTCGTATCTGGCATCGCCCAAAGCCAATGTGCCCAGTACCGATGTAATCATAATTTGAATGGAGCCTTCCGCTCCGGATTGCTACATCCCCAGTCCCCGATCATCTACGAAGCTGATCCTCGCACTGGAATCGAGCTCCCTCACATCGTGGCTGAATTCCTCCAGTTTACCCGGACTCGAGAACTGAACGACAAACGAGAGATCATTCCTCTCGGGCGTCTCGTCAAAACGCCGCAAACTCGCGCTGGCTCCATGCTTGGCTAACAGATCCACAACGTCTTTAATCCCGATCTTCCGATTGCTCGAGATATGCGCGCACACATGTTTCTGCGTATTCCGGGGCCGGGAAAAGCTCCGAAGAATAATGATGGCGATAATGACAACCAGCGCGCAAATGGTAAGCAGCGGTTCACCTGCACCCAGCCCCAGCCCAATCCCGATGGCCAGGAACAGATACGCAAGCTCTTCGGGCTCTTTAATGGCCGCCCTGAACCGGACGATCGAAAGCGCACCCACCAGTCCCAGAGAAAGAGCCAATGACGATTTGACGATGCTGATCACCAGCATGGTCGTAAGCGCCAGCATCAAAAAATTCCGGGCAAATATCTTCCGGTTGGATAATGACTCCCCGTATCTCCCATATACCCACCCCAATACCCACGCCAATAGAGCGGTAATAACTAAGTTCGCTGCAAAGACAGGCAATACGCTTTTCGCATTCCCCATAACCCACTGTTCCTTCAATAACGTTGTGATATCCATAATCTCTTTTTTCTAATTCTCTTGTTCTCTTACATGCCCGGAGGTCTTCCCCCAAAAGGCATCTCCATCTTAATACACTTGTTTAAACCACGTCTTAACTCCTCCTCCGTCAAGGCACCCACCTTGTTGGTATCAGACTCCTCAAACCACTTTTCGAATGATTTAAGAAAAACATCCCGACTCACCTTCCCTGCCTTCTCAACATCCATGGCAGAAAATAGAGCTTTTCCGATAAACGATCCGGGACCAAATCCTCTTCTCTGTTGGGGCCGGCCTTCACCTTCATCCTCGGAAGCACCACCCTCTCTCGGACCTCCGCCTCCCGGAGGACCTCCAAAACCACCACCCAGTTCAACTCCGGTGCTTTTCCCGCTCAATTGATCCGCGACAGATTGCCACCGAATCCCTACGAAAGCCTTAATCGGCTTAACTCCTCCTCCTCCGAAGCCCCCAGGTCCCCCCGGACCGCCGCCTGGACCTCCCGGACCTCCAAAGCCTCTTTCACGGCCGGGGCCGCGCCCGTTTTGCTGTCCAAGGTTGCCCTCCGGATTTTGCTGCATATCCATTCCCGGGGGTTGATCCCAGTTGTCCCCCATCTCATCGGGGAAAGCACCC
>DBPU01000025.1:0-11766 GCA_002305615.1 Verrucomicrobia bacterium UBA1412
AGCTCTTCATCCAGGATGCCGATACCGCGGATCAAATTTTCCTCCATTTCTTTGCGTCCATTATGGTATTCAGTCCTGCGGCGTTCGGCTTCTTCAAGTTGGTTTTTTTGGTTCTCCAGCTCTTTCTGTCGTTGACGCAAAGCGACCAGTTCCTGGTCCACTTCCACAGTGGTATTTTCTGAAGTTTCAGCCACAGGGCGAGATGCTACCGATGACACAGATGGGTGTTCCGAGGCAACATGTTCATCCAGCGATTGAATTTGAGCTGGGGGCTCGGATACAGGTTTACTTCGAGAGGTGATTGGAGTTTGTCCTTGGATATCTGGAATGTCCGGGTTATATGGGCTCATTTCTGGAATAAAAACGGGTAATTATTGATTAGAGTCTATTTTTCTTGGGGAACTTCATCGCCGAGGCTGAGTCCCATGGCGCGGGCACAGGCGACCATGGGGTTATCGGGTCTGACAAGCCTGAGTTTGCCAATGGCATCTTTAATTTTTATTGCTCCTACAACGTTGGAGGGGGTAAAAGCAGTCATATAGCCAAATTTTCCATCTCGAATAAGGTTTACCGCCGTGGCGCCAAAAGCAGTGCAGAGAACCCGGTCTAAGGAGGTAGGACCGCCGCCGCGCTGAAGATGACCTAAAACGCAAACTCTGCATTCCTTTCCGAAGCGCTTGGTAATTTCTTTTGCGATTTTGTCTCCAATTCCGCCCAGCTTGGCTTCGCGGTTGGCCTCGAGAGGTTCAGCCAGCGTGACGGAACCACCTTGCTCACGAGCTCCTTCGGAAACCGCGATAATGGTAAAGCGCTTGCCCATTTCTTCTCGCTTCTGGATCTGAGCATAAATGCTTTGGTAATTAAAAGGAATTTCAGGTAAGAGGATAACATCGGCACCTCCGGATACACCTGCCCAAAGGGTAATCCATCCGGCATAACGCCCCATCAACTCCACAATCATGATGCGATTATGGCTTTCTGCCGTGGTATGAAGCCGGTCAATGGCGTCCATGGCACAACTGACAGCGGAGTCAAAACCGAAAGTAAGCAGTGTTCCTTCCAAGTCGTTATCAATGGTCTTAGGTACGCCTACCAGGGGGATGCCGCCTTCAAAGAGCTGCTGAGCGATGGTAAGGGAGCCGTCGCCTCCTACACATACCAGGGCTTTGAGTCCAAGTTCATGGAAGTTTCTAAGCGAGGCCGCCATTACGTTTGGATCCAGTTGATTCAATTGACCCACGCCGGTTTTCACGGCAAAACGTCCCTTATTGGATGTTCCTAAAATAGTTCCGCCTCGATTGAGCAGAGAATCCATTTTTTTGTAATCCAAGTGGAGATACTCCTTATCCAGAAGGCCCTCATAACCACCCAGGAAACCGATGGTCTCCCAGTCCAGTTTGGTTGCCGTTTTGACAACAGCACGGATGACCGCATTTAAACCCGGACAATCGCCTCCACCTGTCAGAATTCCGATTCTCTCTTTCATAAAATTTGCTTTGTTGTGGATTGCCTTTTTGCTGTGAGGGGCAACACCTGCTCAATAAAAAACACCATAACAAAACGGCCTGAAAAATAAAACAAAAACTCCTCAAAATGTAGCAGAGAAAACGGCACTTCAGAGCTGCTTTAGCAGACAGCACCTTTGAGGAAGAAAGCTGCCGGCTATTTACTAATTCTTGTAGGGGAATTTGACTATAAGCGATTCGGAGGCATCTGCGGGAGTCTTGCCCGTCTGCACATCCAAAGCGGTCAGAGTCGATGCGTAGGTGGTGGAAACGGAGGTTCCGCTGGTGAGATACCAATAGCCGTCATAATGGAAGAGAGCAGTACCTGCGAGGGCGGCATCGGCTCCTCTTTCATTGGCATATGGGGCAACACGTCCATTTTCCAAGGCTGTCACTCCGATCACCCCATTGTAACTGGCTGGATAAGTGGGCTGGTTGGTGGGCTCGTTGCCTGTGGCAGCATAAATGATGGCTCCATTGCGGGATGCGACATTAATGGCGTCGGCTAAATAGGGAGAATAAACATCTCCACAAAGAGGGATATTGATCACGCGAACGCCCGCATTGCTCGCGTAAAGAATGGCTTGGGCGACAGAAAAGGCATCACCTGTGCCCGAGGCATCTGTGACGACGAGGGGCAGATAGCGTATATCGAGTTCATCATAGCCCGCGGATTGAAGGAAAGTGATGGATGAACCAATCATGCTGTCAGCGTGTGACGGAGAGGAGGTGAGGCCCCGGTCGGCATCCGCTGTGAAATACACGGTATCCAGAAGAACATCGGAATAGTTAATTCCGTCCAGGTGGAGCGCAGAGTCGATCATCGCAATCGTGGTGGCATCTCCGGGCAGAGCCGTCATGTTTTTGGGAGTGCTCAGCCCACGAGAAGCCACAGATAAAGCGGCTTCAGGCGAGACCACGTAGTAATTATCCTGGATAGAATCGACGTCCGTTTTTATTAACTTAGCCAAGGCTTCCTTTGCCTCAGCCAAAGCGTCCTCAGATTCGAAACTGAATCGTATAGCTTTCCCATCTTTGCTGACTGAGAGGACCTTGCCCCCGATCAATTTGGCGATTTCGTCAGGAGTGAGTTGGGAGCCCTTCTTCAGAATGACGATGAGTTCGTTCGGAATAGGTTTTGAAAGATCAGGCCGTACAAACTCAGTTGCCGCTTTTTGATCTTTTTGGAAAACCAGAAGTCTTTGCCCGTTTTTTCCGTCCGAGACTAATGCATAATTAAGACTACCCAGGATGAGAGGAAGTGCTTCATGAGAGGGTAGGTTTTTGAACTTCGCATTGACCGATCTTGAGAGCCCCGGCTCAACAAAAATTCTCCATCCCGTGACGGTGCTGAGCTGCCTCAACACGGTGCGCAAGGGTGCTTCCTGGATGTTTGCATCAAGTTTATCCGGAGCATTGGCACTCTGAGAAAAAAGCTCCGTAGACTTTCTGAAAGCTTGAGAAAGAGTGGTCTCTTCCTTCGCAGAATCTTTTACAGGAGTTTTAGGCGCCGTGTCTGAAGCGCTCGTCAGCCACGCGGCACCCATTAAACCAAAGATAACTGCTGCGCATGCAACCAGATTGCGATATCGAAGTTGAGTTATCACACCCATCATTGCTGTGAAACACCTTTCTGGAAGAGAAGTTTCGTTATGGCTCAATTCTTTGGAAATAAAGGACTTTTTCTAATGGGATCAAAGCGTCTGTCCTGAGGCAATACGACGTTCAACAAATCCTGAATGTTTTGATTCGTCCCTCTCTGAGCTTTATTGAACTCAATGGCCTGATTGAGGTTGGAAAGAGCCAAATCCGATTTGTTTAAGATGGATTGCATTGCAGCCAAATCATAGAGGATTTCTGCATTCCCGGGAGCCATAGCCACCGCCATTGCCAAAGTGGCTTCGGTTTCCTCCCAGAACCCTTGCTGGAGCAAGGCCTGAGCTGAGGCGATTACCGTGGCCAGAGAGGCTTTTCCTGAGGCCAGAAGGTTTTTAATGACTTCCTTGGCCGGCTCGGGCTGTGAGGTCAGTGTATAAACGGCAAAGAGATTCAGTGCAATTTCCGGATTGTCCGGCTTTTCATTGTTGAGCTTTTGTAGCTGAGGCAGAATGGACAGCAGAATGCTCTGGGCTTCGACGACGCGTTTTGCTTCCAGGTATTGTGCAGCCAGGCTGATGGCATTGGAATAATTGTTGGTATCAGCCAGATAAGCCTGTTCGAGCGGTTGAATCTTTGTTTTTGCCTCTTCTGCAAGAGAACGGTCTCTGAGCGTTTTGACCTGGGCGAGTAAATCTTTGAGTCCATCGTTCTCGGAGTCAAACATCATACTCGTCATAATCAGGTTAATAGAGTCATCGAAGCGGTTTTGGAGGACCAGCATATTAACCAGCTTATAAAGAGCCTCAGGTGAAAACGGGCAGAGTGCATAAGCCTGTTTGGCTGAAAACTCGGCTTCTCTCAAGAGCAATTGCTGTTCTTCGGCAGAGGTTGTACTGTTCGCTCTCCACCAATAAAGGCCTGTAATCGCCGAGCGGAGTTTAGAGAAGGATTTTTGTGCGTCGTCGTCGCGCAGGAATTTCATATCTCCTCTGTACCCCTTGAAATTTCCTCTCAAATAGACTTCGAGAGCGAAATCGCAAATATCATCCATAGAGGTCTCGTAAGTAATCCAATTACCGATGAGACGGTTCATATATTGCCCCCAAAATTCATGGTCTCGGACGATGATCTCAGGAGTAAATTTAGCAACCGGCTCACGGTTGATTTTCATGATAATTCCGTAGGGAGTTAAATAGGGATACATCCAGTCCAGCGGGAAGGATTCTTCGATGAAGAATTCGTGATCCGGGTTTTTATCAAAAATGATTTTGGCCAGGAATCCATTGATACCCATTACTGCAGCCTGGCCGGAAAGCCCAACCTCACCTGTTTTCGGGTTATAGCTTTCACCCGCCTTGAGTTGTCCTTTTTCGTAGCGGACGCGAACATCTTCGCAATACTCTTGCCCGGAGACAAAAAAGTCATAATCTGAAGGAGTGTATATTTCCTTCGGGGGGTAAACACCCTGTTCTCTGCGGCGGTTTTCTACTTTTTTGCCATGATCCAGGAAAAACTTGTCCAATCCCTGCGTCATCCATCCAACAGCTTTGGAGGGGAATAAAACCTGAAAGAAGTTGGTATCCTCCTGATTAGACCGGAAGTAGTGCGCGCGGATGTAATCCAGATAGGTTTGGTCGGCTAACGCATTTTGAGTGATGATGTAAACGTCGCGCCTGTCAAAGTTCGGATCACGTCTTTTTTGAGGAGGAATTTGGCTTTCGCAGAAGATCATATAGGTCGGACAGAAGCGTCCGGGATCAGTCCCGCCGAAAAGAACCGCGTTTTTTGTCATTTCCGGATAGAGCGGCTTTCCATCTTTGTCTTCAAAAGGCGGCGTGAACATATCGTGTCCATACCAGAAACCAAAAAGGTGACCACGTTGTTCATTATCCCACCAATGTCCCATGACGGTGTGGACGGGAATAAAGAGCATGAGTATCAGAAGC
Organism: Verrucomicrobia bacterium UBA1412; assembly: GCA_002305615.1. Lineage (GTDB taxonomy): Bacteria > Verrucomicrobiota > Verrucomicrobiia > Limisphaerales > UBA1412 > UBA1412. Next base: position 5,051 of record DBPU01000025.1, read on the forward strand.
GCCTTGGCAGGAGGCGTTTTTCTGTTCATGAACAGCAGGACAATGAGCGCCAAGGTGATTAAAAGTCCAAGAATCGCGGTGGCGATGAAGGAAGGGTTTCTGGATTCAGTAAGGGTGACCGCCAAGCCATAAAGGGCCAGCCCAGAAGCCACGGCAGATCCGAACATCACAGCTTCACGATAGAGTTGATATCGAGTAAATAAGAACGCCAGAGTCAGAGATATTCCGTAGCCAATCCACATGGCAAAGAAAACATAGGAAGAGGTGAAAAAGACTTTGTGGAGTTCCTGACTTTGTTTGTCCGAGCTGGGGTTCAGCAAGATGAGCAGAATAATGGCCAGACAGAAAAAGACTCCGGTAGTCCCTGCTATCCAGCTTCTTTCAATTTTTCCTGAAATATCCTTAAAGAAAATAAAAGGAGTTGCCACCAAAAGTAAAATTAACCACCCCACCGCAAAGCCGACAGTGGCACCCCGGAGCTTTAGGAAGAGCTCATAACCCCGGATGGGAGCGACATCGATATTAGCTCCTTTAACTTGATTGCTCCAAAAGGTTAATAGGCCCAGCAGGAAGAGTCCTGAGTATGCAATAGTGACCCATAGAATCCGCTTTTTGTGAACCGAGTCCATTTTCATGTAGAAGAGAATGGCAAAAGGGATGAGGGCTAACAGGAGAATCACCAGAGAGAACTCTTCCATGGCCCCGGAAACGTAGAAGCGAAGTTGGTCAAAAAAGCTCAATAAATCCGAAGTGGGTTTGGCTGACTCATATTGTCCGCGGGTCAGAGCATGGAAGAAGCCTTTGACGGTGCGGGCATATCCCCAGTTCATCGGAGGATTGGTCATGGAAGAGATGGGCATGAAGAAATAGAAGACATTACCCAGAAGCCAGGCAAATGCGGAGATGATGCCCGCTGTGAGGTTATGCCACCAGCTTCTTACTTCGTATTTATTTTTGATCGCCAAAAAGATGTAGCCGATAATTGATAAGATGCCCACGGCGACGAATACTTTGAAAATCGGTCTCTCCGGGCTCAGATTTTCATATTTGCCGGAGACAGCACCCATTAGCGTGAAGAGGAAGATAATGGAGTTTCCCATCAACATTTCTCGACCCAAGGTCGGGCTGATCAGAATAACCATCATTTCTATACCCAGGGCAGCCACAATCAAGGTTTGGTGATTGGTAAAGCAGATACCAAAGATGAACATGGCAAGATACAGGTAGTGGCGCTGTGTGGGCGCATACATCCAGCGCATCATGAACACCATGACAACCAGGAGAGAAAGAACCGAGAGGGTATAAACTTCCACGATGACCGACTGACTCCAGACGAAGCCGTTGTAACCAAAGAGCAAACCTCCCACAAACCCTGAGATGGCGCAGATTTTGGATTCCATTTTGCGATCCAGCTCTTTCAGCTCAGGGATGGACTCCAGAATTAAACTGGCACCTCTGGAGATTAAAAGGGCGATCAGACCGCAGGAAAGAGCCGAGGCAAATGCAGAAGAGACGGCGACTCGATAAGCAACATTGGAAATCGGCACCAGTACGGTAAAAAGCCAGGAGTAAATGGTCCACACAGGGTAGCCGGGAGGGTGGGGAACTCCGGCGTAGTAGGAGCCGACTGCCAGTTCCCCGCTATCTTCAAGTGTCAGATCGGGTGCCAGCGTTATCAGATACCCGATGAACGCAATCAGGAAGGTGAGGCCCATGGCAAACCAATCCACTTTGCGATAGAGAGCCTTGCGCTCTGAATCCAAACCAAAGTGTTCTTTCAGTATTTGGTAGAAGTTCATTTTTACTTAATTTAAAATAATCTAATTGATTAAAATTATAAAACATGTTTACTAACATACATTTAGTAAACATCGTGACATTTTTGGGTTTATTCTGAAACGAATTTACGGATTTTCAGCCAATATATCAAATCTTCGCCCCAAGGATGGACAATGGTTTTGGTGTTGCCTTCTTCAGTGACACTCTTCTCTGCCAGACCGATGCCGTGTTGTCCTTTTTCAAAAATATGAAGGGCGAAGGGAACTCCGGCCTTCCGCAAGGCGGCTGCGAAATTGAGAGAATTCTCCATCGGCACAGCGTTGTCTTCCCAAGTATGCCAGATAAAGCAGGGAGGAGTATCCTTACTCACCATTTTTTCGTTGCTCATGTAGTTGATCATTCCTTCTGAGGGATTGTCGCCCAAAAGATTTTTCTGAGACCCCTGGTGTGTGAATTTGTCCATCGTGATCACCGCATAACAGAGGATGCCCAAGTCGGGTCTGGAGCTGAGTCGATCAATGGGGTCTATGGCGGCAGGGACTTCCTTCTCAAAATGTGTGAGGAGGGTGCTGGCCAGGTGCCCACCGGCGGAAGAGCCCATAATACCAATCCGGTTGGGGTCCAATCCCCATTTTTCCGCATTGTATCTGACCAATCGAACGGCGCGAGCAGCATCGTTCAACATGGATGGGTGATGATACCCTCCTGAAGCCAGGCGATATTTCAGGACAAAGGCAGTTACACCATACTTGTTCAGAAACCGGGCATAGCCCGCTCCTTCATGGTCAGCCAACCCCCAGTATCCGCCGCCGGGGCAAATCACAACAGAGGCGCCAGTCGCTTGCCCTTCCGGTTTATAAATTGTAAGAGTGGGGATGTCTTTTTCTTCCGAACCCTGAGCTCCGGGAGCGTCGCCCTCCCATAAACGAACCACTTCGGCCTTAATGCTCAGACTCAGAACGAGGCACAGACCTATCAACAAACCTTTTAAGCTTCTCATAATAATAAAGTTGCAACTCGGGACTACTTTAGCCTCTTTTTCATTACATCTTCAACACTAAACTTCGAAAAAAGATGGCTCGTAAAATCCAACACAAGTTGGGCTTGTTTAGCGGTTGAAGCGGAAGTTGACCAAATCGTAATCCTGCATGACGTAAGTTTTGACTTCGAGGCGGACTTTGTTAGCGCGTTTGGCCTGAATTTCACCACCGCATTCAATAAGGTCATGATAGCTAATGATTTCAGCGCGGATAAAACCCTTCTGCATATCGGTATGAATAGTACCTGCCGCATCCACGGCGATACAGCCTTTACGAATAGTCCAGGCGCGGTTTTCTTTGCCGCCCAAAGTAAGGAAACTGATATAGCCGGCCTGATCGTAAGCACGAACAATCGCGCTTTCCACATCTTCCCCCTGGGCCAAAGTGACTACAGGGCGGTTGGTCACAAACTGGTAGCTTGCCAGAATGGCTTTTTCTTCATCATTCAACTCAGTTTCACAGATCAATTTTTCGGCTTCAAGAGCGCTGAAAAGTCTTTCGAAAAGTTTTTTCTCCTCCGGGGATTGCTCACGACCCAGACGCAATTCCAGGAACTCCAGGTCCATTAACACCAGGTCGCCCTTAAGCTCCTCGGGAACCAGAATCGCATCGGCATCTTTCATATCCTCGCTGCCGACAATGTCAGCTTGAGCGTAAATTTTCTTTTTGGCTTCGACCAGCTTGTCAGCCGCATCCAGGCGAGGGTCTTTGATGTTGTGTTTTCCGAGCGAAACGTTTGCTACTTGATAAATTGCTAATTTCATTCTTATTTTGCCCTAAGGCATTTCAATGTCAGATGCTGCCACAAAACGGACTGGCATGCAATTGCACATTGCAGACAGACCACAAGACACCCCCGGACCCAGTGATTTTTGCCACCAGGTCCGGTACAGTTTCAGTGCATCGAACTGTCTTGCTGATTGGTAAGAAAAGGTGGATTTAGCCTAAATCAGGGAGTGTCCACGGGGCCCGATATTCATAGCGCAGGTAGCTGCTGGCCTCTTTATCATCAATAATTTCTTCTTTAATGGGGTCCCATTTGATGGATCTGCCCACGCGGCAAGCTATATTTCCCAGATTGCACACCGTGGTGGAGCGATGTCCGTTTTCAACGTCAGAAACGGGATATTTCCCGGACTGAATGCAATCATACCAGTTCTGATGATGATTATCGCTTTTATACAAATGGACATCGTTGGCGCCCAGAGGTTCTTCGACGGCACCCCGCACAGAGCACTGAATGGCAGAGCTGCCTCCGACCCAGAGTGTTCCATCCTCTCCTTCAAAGGTAGTGCCATCTCGATGACTTTGGCCGCAAATGATTCGCTTGCCGTCAGCGTATTTGAAAGTGACCTCTGACCAGGCAGGAACTTCGAAGCTCTTTTTGGGATCATATTCGACGCGAACGCCGCTTACTTCAACGGGGCCGGTTTCATCTTTATTCAGCCCCCATTGGGCAACATCCACATAATGAGCTCCCCAGTTGGTCATTTGACCGCCTGCGAAATCCCAGAAGAACCTGAAGTTGTAATGAACGTGGTTTTGGTTATAAGGACGCCAGGGTGCAGGTCCCAGCCAGAGATCGTAATCCAAGTGGTTGGGCGGGTTTGTATTGGGTCTGGGTGGTTCGTTGAAATTTACACCAGCCAAACCGACTCTGACAGTTTGAATTTCTCCAATGCGTTCAGAGCGAACGATCTCGCAAGCGCGGCGGAACTCCGAGTAAGAGCGTCTCATTGTACCGTGCTGGCATACTACTTTGTATGTACGTGCCGCTTTGACCATCTGTTGAGTCTCGTAAATAGTAAGGGCCATGGGTTTTTCAACATAGACATGTTTGCCGCAAACGCAGGCATCAATGGCCATTTTTGCATGCCAATGGTCAGGAGTGGCAATGAGGACTGCGTCGATATTTTTATCTTCAAGCATCTTGCGGTAATCCTTGTAAAGGGCGGGCATTCTCTGGCCTGAGCGATTATCCTTTTCGACAACTATCTGTTGGCCTTGCGTGAGCATCTGGTCATCTGCATCGCAGAGAGCGACTACATTTTTGTAAATCAGAGGTTGGTTGAGGTGGTTGCGGCCCTGGCGGCCTGTGCCGATAACCCCCAATCGAATGCCTTCTGTTCCCGGTGCGCCAAAGGCTGATTGCGTCTTTACATAAGGAAAGCTCAAAGCTAAGGCAGAGACTGCAGCTCCTTTTTGGATAAAACTGCGACGAGATATACCTTTCTGAGGCTCCTTCTGATCCGTTCCCTTTTTCATAACTGGGAAATTTTAGATTTTGATATATTCGAAGGCAAGAACGAATCCGAAATTTAACCAGAGCAAAAGTGGCCGATTTTTGATAAAACGTCTTTACAGGAGGGGAATAATCGGCTTTCCTAAATGTGTATGCTGAAAAAGATGCTAATGATCAGCACAGTCGCTTTGCTGGTTGGCGGCTGCGCAAGTGTGACAAATCTGACGCCAAGCCAAGTGCCTAGAAACGAGTCAGGCTTGTATCCTTTTGAAATGATTTTTAATTCAAATGCGACCAGCGTAGCGCACGATAGTCTGCAGGCCTATCTGATAATGGGGGAAGATATTATCCCTATGGAACGGACCCCGCTTTTGACCAACCGGTGGGAAGTGTTCGCTCCTGTCCCTGCGGGCAAGGAGTTAGTAAATTACCAGTACAAGGTTAATTATCAATGGAAGGATTTGGGCAAGCGCAAAGAGAACAGCAAGCTTTCAGAGCCTTTTGAGCTTCGGATTCAGGACTAACTCAAAAAGCGGAGAGCTAACCAGCTCGGGCAAAAAGTGAGTGGATAGCAGGAGCATACCTGCTATCTGTTTGGCGTAGGTTCCTATTTGATATTTCTGTTTATAGATTGTCTATAAAAGAAGAAAAAGACTAATAAGCACTTGCGTTTTGAGCGATGGGAGAGTAGTATCCGCGGATGCACTCTGGCGACGGGGTGTTTTTGGTGGTAGCAATAAATCATTAATGGCAAAAGAAGAAGCAATAGGATTACGAGGTAAGGTTGTGCAAGTTCTGCCCGGGACGATGTTCCGAGTGCAGTTGGAAAATGGACATACAGTATTGGCTCATATTTCCGGAAAGATGCGCAGGCATTTTATCCGCATCGGTGTGGGCGACAGAGTAGACATTGAGATGTCACCTTATGATCTCAACAAGGCGAGAATCAAGTTCCGCTGTTAATTTATAACAAAACTTGTTTTGATAAGAACGGACCGTTTAAATAGGGTTCGTTTTTTTTGTGGCTAAGGTGTTTTTGCCTTTCAATCTTTCAGGATTTTTTTCAGATAGCTTCCGGTAAAACTGGCAGGACTTTTTGCCACTGTTTCAGGGGGGCCTTCGACTACGATTTCTCCACCTTTGGCTCCGCCTTCCGGTCCTAAATCGATAATCCAGTCTGCACATTTAATTACATCCAAATTGTGTTCGATGACAATCAGGGTGTTGCCCGCATTGCGGAGCTTGAAAAGAGTTTCCAACAGGCGTGAAACGTCATGGAAATGAAGGCCGGTGGTAGGTTCATCCAAAATATAAAGTGTTTTGCCTGCCGATGTTCGGGAGAGCTCGGCAGCCAGCTTAATACGTTGAGCTTCGCCTCCGCTTAATGTAGTAGCGCTCTGGCCCAAAATGAGATAACCCAGCCCCACATTCGCAAGCGTGAGACAAACGTTGTGGATGGAGCGAATCGGTTTGAAAAAGTCCACAGCCTCATCTACAGAAAGCTCCAATACCTCAGCGATATTTTTGCCGCGGTAGGTGATTTCCAAAGTTTCCCTGTTGTAGCGCTTACCCCCGCAAGATTCGCAGGTGACATAAACCGGGGGTAAGAAGTGCATTTCAATGCAGATCAACCCATCGCCTTTACACTTTTCGCA